>JAFMJA010000016.1 GCA_017853735.1 Burkholderiaceae bacterium
TAGCCAATCTGGAAAAGCGTTAATCGTTGAGGTCGTTACAGGCCTCATGTGCCACGGGCAGTACCTGATACGGCTGCCTGTTTAATAAAGAAAGGAAAGCACCATGCGTCACGGACACGGACTTCGTAAGCTCAATCGCACCAGCGAGCATCGGCTCGCCATGTTGCGCAATATGATGAACTCGCTCATTGCCCATGAGGCGATCAAGACAACGCTGCCCAAGGCCAAGGAACTGCGCCGCGTGGTTGAGCCAATGATCACCCTGGCCAAGGAGCCAACGCTGGCCAACCGTCGCCTTGCCTTTAACCGACTGCGCGATCGTGACAGCGTCAGCAAATTGTTTGATGAACTCGGCCCGCGTTTCAAGGCCCGTCCTGGTGGTTACACACGCATCCTCAAAATGGGCTTCCGCGTCGGTGACAATGCCCCCATGGCCTTGGTCGAGTTGGTGGATCGTCCACAAGAAGTTGAAGCACCGGCCACAGAGCTTGCCAAAGCTGAGTAAGTTATAATCACCCTCTTGCCGCGCGATGGAGCAGTCTGGTAGCTCGTTGGGCTCATAACCCAAAGGTCGGAGGTTCAAATCCTCCTCGCGCAACCAACATAAGCAGGCCCTGAGCTGAGAAATGCCCGCCCTCTGGCGGGCATTTTCATGTCTGGGCTTTGGACGAGAGACAAGGTCTCCTATGAACTTTGCGCGCAAGCTGCAATTCTTCACTGAGAGCGGGTTGGTACAAAGTGTGGATACCGCGAACAAGCGTAGTACGATTACCTGCTTTTTGTCCAGATCACAACCAGCACGAATAGCCATAAATGGCTTGTCATCATCTTGAGGAAGCGATGAATAGAAAAAAACCTGAGGAACTGCGCAGCCATCGCTGGTATGGCGTCAAAGACCTGCGTGCTTTTGGGCATCGTTCGCGTACCGCTCAAATGGGCTACAACCGTGAAGATTACGCAGGCAAGCCTGTGATCGCCATCATCAACACCTGGAGTGATATCAATCCTTGCCATACCCATTTCAAGGTGCGCGTCGAAGAAGTCAAGCGGGGGATTTGGCAAGCTGGCGGTTTTCCGGTGGAACTACCAGCGATGTCATTGTCGGAGCCGATCCAGAAACCGACCACCATGTTGTATCGGAATTTTCTGGCCATGGAAGCGGAGGAGTTGCTCAGGTCACACCCGATCGATGGCGTGGTGCTGATGGGAGGATGCGACAAAACTACACCTGCATTGGTGATGGGTGCCCTCAGCATGAACCTGCCGGCGATCTATATGCCAGCAGGACCCATGCTCAACGGACGCTGGAGGGGGCAGACATTGGGATCAGGTTCGGATACCTGGAAATATTGGGATGAATTGCGCGCTGGCAATATCACTGAGCAGGACTGGCAGGAAATTGAGGATGGTATTGCCCGTTCTCCTGGGACCTGCATGACCATGGGGACAGCGGCCACCATGATGTCTTTGGCCGAGGCGCTTGGATTGACCCTGCCTGGAGCATCCAGCATCCCCGCACCCGATTCAAATCACGCCAAAATGGCCACGGCTACAGGCAAGCGCATTGTCGAGATGGTGTGGGAAGACCTCAAGCCCAGAGATATCCTCTCGGCAGCTTCGTTCGACAATGCGATCGTCACATTGATGACCATGGGTGGATCGACCAATGCCATCATCCATCTGGTGGCCATGGCAGGTCGAGCGGGTATAGAGCTACCCCTGGAGCGCTACAACGAAATTTCCAGCAAGACGCCTGTGCTGGCGAATATCCGACCCTCTGGCAAGCAGTACCTGATGGAGGACTTTTATTACGCCGGTGGCCTGCGTGCACTGCTGTGCGAAGTAAAAGACCTTCTCGCCCTGAATTGCCTCACCGTCAATGGCAAGACGCTGGGCGAGAACTTGAATGGCGCACAGATTCACAACGACGATGTGATCCGACGCCGAGACAATCCGCTCAAAGGGGTGGGTGGAATTGTGGTGTTGAGAGGCAATCTGGCGCCAGAGGGTGCCGTGATCAAGGTCAGTGCGGCGAGCCCCGAGTTGCTCAAGCACACTGGCCGGGCAGTGGTGTTCGAGGATTACAACGACATGGCTGCCAGGATTGACAGGGACGACCTCGATGTGGATGCAAGCTGTGTGCTGGTGCTGAAGAATGCCGGACCACAAGGGGGTCCGGGCATGCCCGAGTGGGGAATGCTGCCGGTACCCAAAAAATTGGTAAAACAAGGTGTGCGCGATATGGTGCGCGTATCCGATGCAAGAATGAGCGGCACCAGTTATGGCACCTGCGTGCTCCATGTGACACCGGAGTCCTATGTGGGCGGCCCTTTGGCCCTGGTGCGCAGCGGTGATTTGATTGAACTGGATGCGCAACAGCGCAGCATCAATCTAAAGATCAGCGATGCTGAGATGGCCAAGCGACGAGCAGCCTGGAAGGAGCCGTCACGCAAGTTCGAGAGAGGCTACGGCGTGATCTTTACCCGACACATCAAACAAGCCAGCCAGGGATGCGACTTCGACTTTCTTGAAGGAACAGCACCCACCTCGGAACCCGAAATACATTGACACCAGCAAGGAGAATCAACATGGAACTACCGCGCAATCATTTCAAACACGCCATCGCAGCTGGCAAGCAACAGATCGGCCTTTGGTCCAGTCTGTCCTCCAATTACACGGTAGAAGTTATCGCAGGAGCCGGCTTTGACTGGATTTTGTTGGATACCGAGCACTCCCCGAATGACCTGGAATCAGTGCTTTCGCAACTGCAAGCCTGTGCCCCTTATGAATCCCATCCGATTGTGCGTGTGGCTTGGAATGATGCCGTGCTGATCAAACGCTACCTGGATGCCGGCGCCCAGTCGCTGCTGATTCCATTTGTACAGAATGCGGATGAAGCGCGGGCCGCAGTGGCCGCTACTCGCTACCCACCACAGGGCATCCGTGGTGTTGCTGGGGCGACGCGAGCCACCCGCTTTGGACGGATACAGGGCTATGCCAAGCGGGCACATGAAGAACTATGCGTCCTGCTTCAGGTGGAGACCAAAGAAGCCGTTGACAATATTGAAGCCATCTGTGCCGTAGACGGTGTGGACGGTGTGTTCATCGGTCCTGCCGACCTGCATGCTTCCCTGGGATACACCGGCGAGACCGGCAATCCGGCAGTGGTGCCCATGATTGAAGATGCGATTCGCCGAATTCGCAAGGCTGGCAGGGCCGCGGGCGTACTGACTTCTGCTGAGGCAGAGGTGCGCCGCTATATGGCTGCAGGCTGTAACTTCACCGCCGTGGGCGCTGATGTGGGTGTGCTGGCACGTGGTGCAGAGGCCTTGCTGGCGAAATATCGCTGAGACCAAACCTCACGACGGCGATCACAACTGCACAGCCCGCATGGGCTGCAGGATCGGGTGGTGAGTGATGTTCAGGCCAGCTTGCCTGTATTGAGCGCATTGCTCGTGGCCTGCGCCCGCTGAGCAAACTCTGCACGAAGTGCACGCAGTTTCTCGCGTGGATCTTCCTTGACGCTCGCTTGATCCAGCGCCATTTCTGCGATAAATCGGCTGGGCTGAGCCGGGATGATTTCCCGCCCCTTTTTGCGGCGCTTGGGCCAGCTCGCAGCCAGGGTGTGCTGCGCGCGCGTGATGCCCACATACATCAGGCGACGTTCCTCCTGTAGGCGAAGCAGCATATTGTCCTGCGCCAGCGAGTTTTCTGTCGCTGAAGATGCGGCAGCACTGTCTTGCGAATCCAGCTTGAATGGCAGCAGCCCCTCGACCACGCTGATGAGCATCACATGTGGCCACTCCAGTCCTTTGGCAGCATGCAGGGTGGATAGGGTCACCACATTTTGGTCCTGGTCACTTTCATTGATGGTCGACAGCAAGGTGACGGTCTGCGCCACGTCGAGCAGAGATTTTTTCTCGCTGGTCAGGGCAATTCCGGCTGTATCGTCCAGCAAGCCTGCGCAACGCCCCGCCATCCATTCGCAAAAATCCATCACATTGCTCCAGCGGGCAGCAGCCAATTTGTCGTTGTCCTCGTTTTCATACAGGTGCTTTTCGTAAGCAATTTCCTTGAGCCAATCCATCAAAAAGCTCATGGCTGCTTCGGCACCCTGCGCATGCCGGGCGCGATACTCCAGATCGTTCACGTAGCGACCAAACTCATGAAGACTGCCAACTGCCCGGGTATTGAGAGAAGAACTGAGCGTGGATGAAAAAAGCGCCTCAAACAGACTCAATTTGAATCGGCCAGCATGGGTGCCAAGCTGTTGCAGGGTCTGATGGCCAATGCCACGCTTGGGTGTGGTGACTGCGCGCAGGAATGCGGGGTCATCGTCGTTGTTGACCCACAACCTGAACCAGGCGCACAAATCGCGTATCTCAGCCCGATCAAAAAAACTTTGTCCACCAGAGACCTTGTAGGGGATCTGGGCCTTACGCAAGGCCTGTTCCAGTACACGGGATTGATGGTTGGCGCGGTACAGCACAGCAAAATCCCGGAAATCCTTGTGCTGTGAGCTACTGCGCAGGCTTTGTATGCGCGCGACCACCCGATCAGCCTCATGCTCTTCATTGTCAGCCTCCACCAAACGAACGGGCTCGCCTTCGCCCAGCTCGCTCCAGAGTCGCTTGGGGAAAAACTTGGGGTTGAGTCCAATGACATTATTGGCGGCCTGCAGGATGGCGCTCGTGGAGCGATAGTTTTGCTCCAGCTTGATGACCTTGAGTCCGGGAAAGTCAATCGGCAATTTTTTAAGATTGTCCAGAGTGGCACCACGCCAGCCATAGATGGACTGATCGTCATCGCCCACCGCTGTGAATCGAGCGGCCTTCGGGTCCGATGGAAGCAGTTGTCTGAGCAGTTCGTACTGGATGGCGTTGGTGTCCTGGTATTCGTCGATCAGGATATGAGCCATGATCTCTTGCCATTTCATTCGCTCCTGCGGGTGTTCACGCAGCAGCTTGAGCGGCAGACCAATCAGGTCATCGAAGTCCACACCTTGGTAAGCAGCCAGTCGCTCCTCGTAGCGTGACATGATGCGCGCGATCTGGCGATCATCATCGCTGCTGGCCTGAGCCTCGGCTTGGGTCGCATTAAGCCCCATGTTTTTCCACAGGCTGATGACCCATTGCCATCGTCTGGCAGTGGCGGCGTCCGTGGTGCCGCCCGCATCTTTCAGGATGCCGTTGACATCATCCGTGTCCAAAATGGAGAACTGGGGTTTCAGCCCGATGGCATGTCCACTGGCGCGCAATATATGAACGCCCAGGGCGTGAAAAGTGCAAATCCGCACATCTCTGGCGGCCATGCCAATCAGACCTTTGGCGCGCTCACGCATTTCGGCCGCAGCCTTGTTGGTGAAAGTGATCGCGGCGATGTGCTGGGCCTGTATTCCAGACTGGATCAGACGTGCTATTTTTTGAGTGATGACGCGGGTTTTGCCAGAACCCGCCCCTGCCAGGACCAGGCAGGGCCCATTGAGAAAATTGACAGCTTCTTGTTGTGCGAGGTTCAGGCCGAGGGGAGGGGGAGAGGACATTGATAAACCAGAAACGAAGCGCCAATCATACTGGGCGAAACCTCAATTTCTCCGATCAGAGAGGGCACAATACCGCGTGCTGCAAATTTTTTCGGTGACCTTTCCATTTTTTGCGCTGGTGCTTTGCGGCTATGTGGCTGCACGCCGCAGCATCTTGCCCTTGGAGGCCATCGCGGGCTTGAATGGATTTGTCCTTTTCTTTGCCTTGCCCTGCATGTTGTTCCGTTTTGGGGCAACCACGCCAATAACCCAGTTACTCGATGTCAATGTGTTTTTGGTCTGGACTCTCTGCGCATTGCTGATGGTGAGTTTCACCATTGCCATTTCCCTGAATCAACGCATCCGCTGGAATGATGCTGCCTTTGGTGCACTTGTGGCTGCTTTTCCCAATACCGGCTTTATGGGTGTTCCCCTGTTGGTGACCCTGCTGGGTGTGCAAGTGGCTGGACCAATGATTGTCACCATCGTGGTGGACATGCTATTCACCACTTCCTTATGTATTGCCTTGTCCCGCCTGGACAGTGCCGGAACCCATGGCATGGCAGTTGCCGCCAAGAATGCGACCAAAAGCATTCTGTTCAATCCTATGCCCTGGGCTATTTTGCTCGGCGGGATGGTTTCTTATTTCGGGCTTGAATTGCCCTCCCCATTTGCCAAAACGATCTGGTTGTTGGCAGACGCCGCATCGCCTACCGCCCTCTTCACCATTGGAAGTGTCATGGCTCGATCGCAGCTGCTTGCGGTCCGTCATGGACATGATCAAATTGCGCTGGGTGATTATTTGCCGGTGGCCATTTTCAAATTGCTGCTGCATCCCTGCCTGGTGCTTTTGCTGGGCTCCAGTGCCATGCACCTGGGCCTTGGCCTGGACAAGTCTTCCCTGGTGGTCATGGTTTTGGTGGCCGCCTTGCCCAGTGCCAGCAATGTTGCCATGCTTGCCGAGCGCTATGGTGCCGACAACGGCCGAATCGCCCGGATTATTCTTTCCTCGACGGCGGCGGCATTTTTGAGTTTTTCAGCTGTAGTGGCCTTGATGATTTGAGCTGGACGGATCAAAGAAAACGAACAGAGTTTCGACAAGGCTCTGCCAATTCTCGGGCCAAAGGTGCGGCTTGCTGGTTCAGATCACCAAGGGGTCGACATCCACTGCCCAGCGAACCAGACCCTTCCCCCGGGGACCTTGCCTTAAGTCATGCAGCATGGTGTGCCAGCCAAGCAGAAAGCGCTGCAGCGCAGTTCGTGAGGGACTCTCGATCAGCATTTGAGCGCGCTCAATATTGGCGATCCGTTGCACAGACATGGGCACTGCCGGGTAGATGGTTACTCCCAGTGCCAAAGCGCTGCCTGCCCCCAATTCACCGGCCGCCAGCAAAAAGTCTTGAGCCGTCTCTTGTGTACGCGCCTCTGCGCGAACCAAGGCTTGAAAGCTGAAGGGGGGCAAACTGGCTTGCTGCCGTTCCTTGAGCAGCTGAAAGGCGAACAGGGGAAAGTCGTGTTTTTTCAATGCCTCGAACAGTGGATGCGATGGATAAAAAGTTTGCACCCACATCTCGCTGTTCTTGCTGATGCCCGCATCTCGCCCGGAGCGACCGGCGGCCTGCAACAGCAAACTGAAGAGTCGTTCGGAGGCACGAAAATCACTTGAAAATAACGCGTTGTCAACATTCACTGCAGCCACCAGGGTGATGTTGCGAAAGTCATGGCCCTTGGCGATCATCTGAGTACCCACCAGAACATCAATCTCACCGGCATGCATGCGTGCCATCTGAGACTCCAGTGTCCCTTTGTGGCGGGTGGTGTCGGCGTCGATGCGCGCGACGCAAACGGGCGTGCCGTCCGGCCGCAGCACCTGTCCGAGTAACTCGTTCAGGTGCTCTTCCAGCTTTTCTGTGCCTCGACCCAGGGGCCGAATATCGGGATTACCGCAGGCCGGGCAGGTGCGCGGAACGCGCTCGGTGAAGCCACAATGGTGGCAGCGCAAGCTGCGATCCACCTTGTGAAAGACTCGAAAAGCACTGCAATGCGGGCATTCACTTTTCCAGGCGCAATCCGTGCAATGGAGAACAGGGGCATAGCCGCGCCGGTTGAGCAGGATCAGGCACTGCTCCCCTCGTTCCACACGGGCTTGGATCGCGGCCAGCAGCGGGGGTGAGAAGACCGAATTTTTTGGCTGATGGTTCATGTCGACGAACCGAACCAGGGGTGGCTGGCCTCCATCCCCCACGCGACTGGGCATGAACAATTTTTGATAACGCCCGCCCTCCTGTTGCGGCCGGCTGTGGTACCAACTCTCCAGCGATGGCGTGGCCGATCCCAGTATTACCTTGGCGCCCTCGATATGACCACGATAAATCGCCAGATCTCGGGCCGAATAGCGCGCACCTTCCTGTTGCTTGTAGCTTGGATCGTGTTCTTCGTCGACAACGATGAACCGTAGGCTTGGCATCGAGGTAAAAACTGCCATGCGCGTACCCAGAACGATGCGTGCGCTTCCCTGGTGTGCTGCCAGCCAATTTTTGAGACGTTGAGGATGGGTCAGCCCGCTGTGAAACGAGACCACCTTGTGGGCACCAAATCTGGCGCTAAAGCGCGACTCGAGCTGAGGCGTGAGGTTGATTTCGGGAACCAGGACCAAAGCTTGTGCCTGGGGTTCACGTTCCAGCAAGCGCTCAACGCATTGCAAATAGACTTCAGTCTTTCCACTGCCGGTTGCGCCAAAAAGCAAAAATGGCCCCAACCCGGCCTCGATCTGGGCCAGGGCAGAGCTCTGCTCAGTTGTTAGCGCCGGGGGTTTTTCCTGAACGCTCCCTTGCGATGCGGGATGCTGGGTTTCCTGGCGCTTTAATCGGCGCAGCAGCTGCGCGGGGCTGAGTTCGCGCAATTGTTGCGGCAGGGCAGCCAGTGCAAGTTCTCCAATGCTTCGCTGGTAATAGTTCGCCGCAAATCCCACCAGTTTCAGCCATTGCCGGGAGAGCGGCGGCAACATGTTGAAGGCCTGCCCGATTGGACGAAGCTTTTCTGCCGCGGGCTGTGATGCGGATGCGCCCGAATCATCTTCCCAGACCAGCCCGGTTGTCTCTCTTTGACCTAAGGGTACGCGCACCAATGTGCCTGGGCTAAGTATTTGCTCACTCAGATAGCTGAGCGACCCGGCAATCTGACTGTGTGCAGGGGTCTTCACCAAGACCTGTACCAGTTGTGCCATACAGAATTTAGAGCGCCTCTATTTGAAAAAACTTCTGAAAAATCCTCTAAGTCCTTGATCTCAAAGGAATTGATCTTGCCCGTACAAACTTGTGGATAAATATGTTGATAGCTTTTCTGAATTTGACTGGGGTGTTTGCGACAGCCCTGATATTCTTGATGCGTTCCAACAGTCGTGTGCTAAATGTTTTATATAAATCAATAACTTAAGACTATAAAACGGAGTACTTGCCGGGTGAATGCCTGGTATGGAAAGAGCTTTTCGCAAAATGAAAAATGTTGATAAGTCAGTGTTCACTGATCTTTAAAGTCAGTCATCAAGCCACCCTTCGCAGGGCTCTGGAGTAGCTATGGACGGCACTGACCAGGCAACTGACATGATCGGGTGGGGTGTACTGACTGATGCCATGGCCGAGGTTGAAGATATGCGTGGGTCCGGTCGCATGCAAATCCTGGTGGGGCGGTCCGAAACTGTCGAGCACCCGCCGAACTTGGGCTTCAATCTGATCGGGTGAGGCGAATAGGATATTCGGGTCCAGATTGCCTTGTAGGGCTTTGTGTTGACCCACCAATGCCCGTGCTTTGCCAAGGTTCATGGTCCAATCCAAGCCAAGAACCTCACAGTCGAGCTGACCCATTTCTTGCAGCCACATTCCCCCGCCCTTGGTAAAGACGATACGCGGTACGACCTGGTCATCCACACCCTTGCGCGTCAACCGTGCAAGTACCTGGGAGGTGTATGCCAGGCTGAACTGCTGAAATGCGCCATCAGCCAAAACACCGCCCCAGCTGTCAAAAATCATCACCGCCTGCGCACCAGCGTCAATTTGTGCGTTCAGATATGCAGCAACAGAATCGGCGTTGGTCTGAAGAATACGGTGCATCAGATCAGGGCGGCTGTAAAGCATGCTCTTGACCAAGCGGTAGTCGTCAGAGCCGGCGCCCTCAACCATATAGCAGGCCAGTGTCCAGGGGCTTCCGGAGAAGCCAATCAGAGGCACTTGACCAGAAAGAGCTTTGCGAATGGAGGTGACAGCGTCAAAGACATAACGCAACTTGTTCATGTCCGGAACATGCAGTTGACCCACCGCGGCTTCGTCTCGCACTGGATTGGCAAAACGGGGCCCTTCACCCTGGGCAAAAGATAAGCCCAAGCCCATGGCGTCTGGCACCGTCAAGATATCGGAAAACAGAATGGCCGCATCAAGTGGGTATCGTGCCAAAGGCTGCAGGGTGACTTCGGTCGCGAAGTTCACATTGGTCGCCAAGCCCATGAAGCTGCCCGCCTGGCTTCGGGTTGCACAGTATTCGGGAAGGTAGCGACCAGCCTGGCGCATCAGCCAGATGGGAGTGTAGTCGGTGGCCTGGCGCATGCAGGCGCGTAAAAAGGTGTCATTTTTCAGTGGGGCAAAGCTCGGGCTCATGCATGGATTGTCGCAGAGCCAAATGACCCGATAAGAAGGTTTGCAGCGCTGTGAGCGTACAAAGTTGGCGCGGCAATCAGAGCCTATTGAGCCAGCCGAACCTCGAGAATTTCAAATTCAATGGCCTCACGGTAGATGCGAGCATCCTGCGTGGCCATATGGAGAAGAATTTTGGGGGCCTGACGCTCAACCAGACGATGGGCCAATATGCCCAACAGTACCAGCCCAAGCCCAAGCCAAGGGTAAGCAAAAAAAGCGAGGCCGATACCAGTTCCTATCAGGGGCAAGATCAGCGCGGTCAACATCAGCCGGTGCTTGACATATTTGCGCGCCCGCTCCGGGTTGACAATCACACGAAAGCGCCCAGCCGGCAGTCCGGTTCGAAATTCCTGATGGGAAACTTCGACGGTCAGTGGGTTGTCATCTGTGCTGTCCATCGCGGAAATTGGGTCTGGTGGGCAAGAGGCGGCAAACGAACCATCACAATCGATTGAGTGCTGAGCGAACATCCGAAACCGTGAGAATTTCAGACATCACGACGGGAGCAACTCCCTGTTTGTAGAACACATAGACGGGCACGCCGCTGCGTCCAAGTTGCGACAAAGCAGCACTGATGGCGGGATCGCGTCGGGTCCAATCAGCCCTGAGCATGGTGACACGCTTGGCATCGAAGTCGGCCAGGAGGTTGACATCCGCCAGAGTCGTTTGTTTGTTGAATTGGCAGGTCACGCACCAGGCGGCAGTGAAATCAACAAAGACGATTTGGCCTTGTGCGGTCAGTTGTTCAACCCGGCCAGGAGACCATGGCTGCCAGCGAATATTGGTCGGCCCTGCCGGGTCAGTGGCCTGCACAGTCGGCCCGGCGTTTGGAAGAAGGTAGGAGCCCAGGCCCCATATTCCCAAACCCAGGACAAGCAGCATGGCGCTGGTCATGAAAACTCGCAAACGCCCAGCCAGGGTGAATGACCATAGCACCGCGCTGAGCGTTAAAAGCAAGCTCAGCAGAGCGCCAGCGCCATCAACGCCATTCTGATGACCCAGAACCCAGACCATCCAGATCACGGTCATGAACATGGGGAATGCCAGCAATTGGCGGAATGTCTGCATCCAGGCACCTGGGCGAGGCAGGAGCGTTGCAAGGGCAGGAATGAAGCTGGCTGCCAGGAAAGGTAAAGACAAACCCAAGCCAAGTGTTGCGAAAATCAACAAGGCTTGAAATGTGGGGAGTGTGATGGCCAAGCCCAGCGACACACCCATGAATGGAGCTGTGCAGGGGGAGGCCACGGCGACCGCCAGGACCCCGGTCAAAAATGAATCGAGCACCGGATGGCGTGCTTGCATGGAAGCCAGCGAGGACGGGACAAACTGGCCGAACTCAAACAAGCCGGCCAAATTCAGCCCGATCACCATGAATAGCACCGCCAGGGCGCTGACAATCAGAGGATTCTGGAGCTGAAATCCCCAACCCAGGCTTTCGCCAAGGGCACGCAGGCTGAGCATCAGCAGCCCCAAGGCCATGAAGCTGCTGATCACACCGACTGTGTATGACAGACCGCTGATACGGTGGGCGCGACGATCCTCAGCGTGGCGAGTGAAACTCATCACCTTGATCGCGAGTACAGGGAATACGCAAGGCATCAGGTTGAGCACCAGACCACCGAGCAACGCGCCGAGCAGTGCAGCGAGAAAAGTGGTGGGGACTTGACGCTCCAGCTGGGCAGAGTTGGACTCAAGCGCAGCCTGCAGAGCGGGTGATACAGCGGCCCGGGTCGCAGCCTTAGGCCATTCTCCGCGTACCGGCAGCTCTGCCCGCCAGCCTTGGTCTTGATGGGTGATCACAAGCGTCAGCGTGGCGGGGCTGTTGGAGCGCTGTTCGGCTAGCGGCAAGCGGGCAGTCCACAAATCGCCTTGCCAGGCCTGCTGCCAGGGCGCTGAGGGATTGATCACCTCAGCCAGTTCGGGAAAAGCCTCAAGCTGGCGGCCCTGCAGATTGGGCGGCAGGCCATGAACGCCAATTTCAAGAATCTCGCCCGCAATTTTGGCGTGACTGTTTGACGATGGGGGAAGTGGGCGGGGCTGGGCAGCCAGTGCGCTGTCAAACGCGGCCCGATGGATGGCAGTGGAGCCCTGCAACGGAATATCCAGGGCAAACTCCCCCTCTTCCGGTATGCATTCGGTGCGGCAGACCAGCCAGCTCGCCCGCAATTTGACGCTGAGTTGTCGAGCTAGGGGGGTGGGTCGAAAGTCGTTGGTGAGCGACAAGGGCACCGGTAGCAGCACGGTGCCCTCGTAGCCGTAGTTGATCACGTTTCCCAGAGGCAGTATTTTGGGCAGTGGCCAGGCAATCTCACCAGCCTGTACGCCCAAAGGAAGTGACCATTCCAGTTGGGTGGGAAGCCCGGAATCTCCGGAGTTTTTCCAATAAGTGTGCCAGCCAGGCTGGTGCTTCAGTTGCAAGCCCAGCCAGAGTGGCTGTCCGGCAACTACCCCTTGAGGCGCATACGCCATCAGCTCGGCCCGGACCTGATCGGTGGTGACAACGGCCTTGGTGCCAGGCAGCGCCAGCTGGGCTGAGACAGCTGATGTGAATGCCGTGGCTACAAGCCACAGCAGACACAGTCGCAGGAGTCGGCAGAGCCAGAAAGTCGTCATGAACTGCCTTACGTACAGAGATTGGACGAGATTAGAA
The DNA here is from genome assembly GCA_017853735.1 of Burkholderiaceae bacterium. Classification (GTDB taxonomy): domain Bacteria; phylum Pseudomonadota; class Gammaproteobacteria; order Burkholderiales; family Burkholderiaceae_C; genus Hylemonella. Next base: position 12,860 of record JAFMJA010000016.1, read on the forward strand.
GCATCTTGTTGCTTTGAAGTTCCGCTAGATCGAGGCAATGGAGAAATGATGAATATAAGTCATTCAAAACAACTGGGACGATCGTAGCCTTGAAAGAAAAGCAAACCTGTTGTATATGGATATTCCTAACTTACAAGGCGAAAGGCTATAGCCAGCAAGGAGGGCAAAAGTGACCAGCATGGAATCGGTCTTGTCTCCATGGGCTGAAAAATTTCGGTCCCGAACTGATTTGCCTGTTTTACTGCGATGGGGCAATGATGTTGCCAGCGCAGAAGGTGGATTGCGCCTGGGTGAATTCAGTCATCCCAAGGTGGAGATCCTGATACGCAAAGCCGCTGCATTGCCCCTGTTGATGACCCCCAGCCTGGACAATTTGGGGCAGGCGTACGTGGAAGGCTTGATCGATGTGCGCGGCAGCGTGGAGGATGTGCTTGATATGGCCCACCGGTTGGCCGAGGCGGGAAGCCAGACTGAGCGACGCTTGACCCGCCTGGTGAGATATTTCACCCATACCCCTCAGAGCGATAGCGAAGCCATTCGATACCACTACGATGTCTCCAACGACTTCTATCAGGTTTGGCTGGACTCCGGCATGGTTTATTCCTGCGCCTATTTTGAAAATGGCGACGAAACCCTGGCCCAGGCGCAACAAAAGAAAATCGACCATATTCTCACCAAGTTGCGCCTGCAACCAGGGCAGCGTCTGCTGGATATCGGATGCGGCTGGGGGGCGCTGGTGATGCGGGCAGCCAGTTGTTTTGGTGCCCGCTGTGTGGGCATTACGCTCTCTCCGCGCCAATACGAGTTGGCCAGGGAACGGGTACGCCAGGCCGGACTGGCCGATCGGGTCGAAATTCGTATGCAGGACTACCGTGAGGTGAGCGGCCCGTTTGATCGCATCACCAGCGTCGGCATGTTTGAGCATGTTGGGGTCAAGTATCTGGCCAAGTACTTTTCCCGCATCCGTGAACTGCTGACCGACGATGGTTGGGCGCTGAATCATGGCATCACGTCGACCGATGCCAATGATGGTGAAACCAGTTTTGGCGGCGGTCGATTCATAGACCGTTATGTGTTTCCCCGGGGCGAGTTGCCACACATCGGGACAGTCCTGCGCACCATGCAGGAGGGCGGGCTGGAAGCCCTGGATGTGGAGAGCCTGCGCCGCCACTACGCGCGCACCATGGGCTTGTGGAGCAAAGCCTTTGAGGAAAATGCTGATCGGCTCAAGAACCTGGTCGATGAAAAGCGCTGGCGTATCTGGCGTGTTTACCTGGCAGGGTGCAAATGGGCTTTTGAGCACGACGAGATATCACTGTTCCAGGTGCTGTGCCGCAAATCCGGTCGAACTGCAAGCGAACTGCCCTGGTCGCGACACTGGATTTACCCAGGCCGGCAGCAAGGTCGGGCCGGATAATAGTGGCATGGACCCCTCCGCTATCGTTCTGACCACCCTCAACGCCAAGTACATCCACGCCTCGCTGGGCTTGCGCTATCTGTTGGCCAATATGGCCCGTTATGGTGGACAGGAACTGCGCGATCAGAGCCTGATTCGTGAGTTCACTATCTCGAGAGACCCTAAAGAGATTGTGGAGGAATTGCTGGCGCTGAACCCGGCCATCATTGGGTTGGGTGTCTATATCTGGAATGTTAGGCAGACAACCGAAGTATTGCGCCAACTCAAAGCGGCCCGACCCGAAGTGAAGCTTGTACTAGGAGGACCAGAGGTCAGTCACGAAACCGATGATCAAGAGGTAGTGGCATTGGCAGATCATGTGATCACCGGCTGGGGTGATGTGAGTTTCCCCAAACTTTGTCGCAGGCTCCTTGAATTGCCGGCTATTGACAAGTTTGACCAGCTGCGGCCGGGGCCTGGCCTGGCAAATTCTTTTTACTTGTCTTCGGATGTGAATCCCCCGCCCATGGAGCTGCCGAAAATCATTGCGGGTGAGCAACCGCCACTGAAGGACATTGCAATGCCCTACTCGGAATACGGCGAGGAAGATCTGGCCCACCGCCAGCTGTATGTCGAGGCTTCACGAGGCTGCCCATTCAAGTGTGAGTTCTGTCTGAGTTCCCTGGACAAGACCGCTTGGGCCTTTGACCTGGACAGGTTTTTGGCCGAACTCGACAAATTGCACCTTCGCGGGGCCAGGAACTTCAAGTTCGTTGACCGCACTTTCAATTTGAAAGTGGAAAACTCGGTGCGGATATTGCAATTTTTTCTGGATCGTTTGAGCCAAGATTTATTCGTGCACTTTGAAGTAGTGCCGGATCACCTGCCTGAACGCCTGAAGGAATTGATAGCGCGCTTTCCGCCAGGGGCTTTGCAGTTTGAGGTGGGAATCCAGAGCTTCAATGAAGATGTGCAAAAACGCATCTCGAGAAAACAGGATAACGCCAAGAGCGATGCCAATTTACGCTGGCTGGTACAGGAAAGCGGCGTGCACTTGCATGTAGACCTGATATTCGGTTTGCCAGGTGAAACCCTGGAAAGCTTTGCGGCTGGCTTTGACCGGCTTTACGCCTTAGGGCCGCATGAAATTCAGCTTGGTGTTCTCAAGCGTTTGCGGGGAACTCCAATTGGCAGACATTCCCAAGAACACGGCATGATTTTTGACGAAGATCCACCCTACGCGGTGCAGCAGACAGGAGTGATAGATCGACAAGCCATGCAAGACTTTGCGCGGCTGGCTCGTTATTGGGATTTGCTGGCCAATTCCGGTCGCTTTAGCCAGACTTTGGACTTGCTGCTACAAGGCCCCTCGGCATTTCTGGCCTTTCAAAGCTTCAGCGAATGGCTTTGGAAGCGTCACAGCAAGACTGCCGGCCTCAACCCGGAAATGCTGGTGGACGATCTGTTTGTTTATCTGACCGGAAAGCGCCAACTGGACACCGAAAGGGTGCGCGCCCATCTGCTCAAAGATTATCTGACCAGTGGCGCCAGAGCCAGACCAAATTGCCTGCGACAGCTTCTTGCAGAGCAGGCCAAACCCAAGGCATTGACTGCAAGGCAAGGGGCCCAGCGCCAACGGCGCCACCTCATGGCTGTCCAAGGCTAAGATAAGCACATGAGCCAGCCATCTCGTGCACCTTCCCGTTTTTGGGCCGATCTAACAACTGCGGACTTCGCCAATATTGACCTGGCCAAGGTCATTGCGGTTTTGCCCCTGGGCGCGACTGAGCAACATGGGCCGCACTTACCCTTGAGTGTGGACTCGGACTTGGCGGAAGGGGTGATCCAGGCCGCTTTGAGCCACATGCCGGATGACCTGCAGGTGCTTTTCCTGCCCGTGCAGACGGTGGGTTTCAGCCCGGAGCATCAGACGTTTGCCGGCACCTTGACCTTGTCGGCCGAAACGGTGATCCGGTTGTGGACAGAGCTTGGTGAATCCTTGGCGCGGTCTGGAATACGCAAGCTGGTCTTGTTCAATGCGCACGGCGGCCATGTAGGATTGATGGACGTTGTCGCACGCGACCTGCGCGCCAGACTGAACATGTTGGTGTACAGCGTGAGTTGGTTCAACCTGCCGATGGGTGAAGCTGAAAATCTTATTGCCATTGAAGAGCGCCGATTTGGCGTCCATGCTGGCCAGCTGGAAACCGCCATGATGATGGCGATCAAGCCAGGGAGTGTTCGGGCTGCACAATTGCTTCACTTCAGCTCTGCTGCTCAAGAACGAGCGGGCGCTTTCCCGATTCTTGGGAACGGCAAAAGCGCCAAATTGGCCTGGCAGATGCAGGACTACAACCGGGCCGGCGCAGCTGGCAACGCCGCTGCAGCAAGCGCTGAGCAAGGAAAAGCATTGCTGGCAGCCGCAGGTTTGGGTCTGGCGCAACTGCTGGCCGAGATCGACCGCCTGCCGCCAGAAGTGTTAAGTCATCCCCACAAAGCTTAGCCGCCGCAAGACCAATTTCACTTGACCTGGATGCGATTGATGTATTCCAGCAGGGCCAGAATGCGGGCTCGCACCAATCCCGCCGAGTCATAAGGCGTATCCATGTAGTACTCTGCATCCTTGATGCGGTAGTCGCGTCCCCAGATAGGCATATCTCTTCCACCGTGAGCCTGTACATTGCCGCCCTCGATCACATCATAGAGGCGGTTCATTGGAAAAACTCCGCCGTTCTTTTTGGACTCCTGGGTCAGGTCAGGTGGGCTGCGACGCAGCAATTCGACAATTGGCCCTCTGCCTTTGCCGTCCATGCCGTGACAGCTGGCGCAATTGGACTCAAACTCCCGTTTGCCAAAATCAACGCGTTGCTGCGCAAGTACGGCACCGCTACAAAGCGCCAAGCCCAAAAGACTCAGTTTGAACACTGCTGTTTTCATACGCTCACCCCTAGAAGTTGAACAAACAACGGGCCTCGCCCGACATACGCGGACCTTATGACCCGCGAAATCATCATAGGAGTGTGGTTTTGGGGCGACTTGATCATCATCAAGACTGATCAAGAAGTGTGCGCTCTAAGCGGTGAAAAGTCGCCAATGCTTGAAGGCGCCAAGCAGCCAAGCCACTTTTTCAGAGCATCTCAAAGCAGCGCATTACCCCCACATGGACAGGGGGTGGTCGATTTGCACCCTGGCTTTACCGAGGCGATGGCCAGCGAACAGCCTGTCAGGCATAGGTGACCAGGTGTGCATGCTCTGGCGCGTCCAGATGGGGCAGCTGGTTAAAACTCAATAAGGCGTGCCGCTTCGGATTGAATACAAATTCTGTCACTGCCGTGTTGCGAATACGAAGGTTCAGTTCGACCACGGCCTCTGGCGGCGCACCCAGCACATGACCGATGGCCGAGGCAATTGGCCCCCCACTGGACACCAGCAGCACATTGCCCTGCCCGCCTTGCCTTACCTGATCAAGCGCGGAAATGACGCCAGAAAGAAAAGCAGCCCAGGTAGGCATACCCTTGGGCTGAAGCTCTCCATGCATCCATTGGATCAGGCCTTGTCGCAACAGTCTGAAATGCTGTCGGTACAGATCAGGAGAATCCGGCCTGGGTAGGGGATCAGGATGAACAGATGCAATCACCGCATCGCTGTCGTACTCATTCAGACCAGGCAGGCCAAGAGCCCGCTGCGACAGGTCAGCACCCTCGGCAATACCCTGCCAGGTTTGAAGATGTCTTTGCAGGGTTCCAGTGAGAATCGCATCAAAAGTCAGACCTCTCTGACGCCAATAGTTGCCAAGTTGAACGCTTTGTTGGCGACCACGTTCGCTGAGTTGGTCGTAGTTCTGCGCGCCAAAAGAAGCCTGGCCGTGGCGGACAAGGTAAAGGGTTCCCATGGCCGTATTTTCGGGTACCGCAGATCAAGGCTAAAAACCTTGCCCAACAGGCACGTCTCAGGAGCGCAACGTCACCAGGCCGCGAGGCGTTTGCAACTGTGCCCTGATGCAGGCAGGACCGTGATCGACGCCAAGTTTTTCCATGCCGAGACCCTGCAAGGCTTGACGCAACAGGATGTCTTGATCATGCGTAATTTCCAGGGATTGCAGCGACAGCCCGCTGTCTGGCATGTTTTGACACGGGTGCGAACTTTCCCAGCAAATCAGGGTAGGCATGCAGCCATCAAACAAACGCTGACCATCTTCGCGCACCGTGATCTGCCATTGAAGCAAACCCCCTGAAGTTGGGCGACTGGCATGGCGTTTGACGCCGCGGTCTATCCCCAAGGTCTTTAGATAGACCAATTTGCGATCGAGCTCCTCCACCGCCAGCACGAAGTGGATCAATTGTGGTCCATTCACTTGAATGAGTCTGCGAAGATTGGCGTCATCCATGTCAAACCAGCGCCGATGCTTTGGCGACTCTGCTGCCGGGTCAATGGCAATGATTTCCAGATACGCCATCGGAAAGTTGGGGCTGGCAATATTGATCAGTCGGTTATGCGTGCCCATCAGCGGATGGGTGCCGCCAGGCCCGGGCGTCACCCCCAGCGTGGCCTCACACCATTGAATGCCCCGCTCGAGTTGCGAAGCAAAAACCACCAGATGATCCAATCTGGTGTGGGCCGGTACGGATGCAGAGCTCAGAGGTCTACCCAACCTTCCACGCAGCTGCTCACTTGCCCGCCAACCCAGACCTGACCCCCTGAATCACTCTCAATGTGAACACGTCCGGCCCTGCCCAGGCATGTACCCTGCGCGGCGATATAACGAGATGGCATATACCCATCGGCAATCAGCCATTGCGCCAGACTGGCGTTGAGGCTACCCGTCACGGGATCTTCGTTGACCCCGACTGGTGCGACAAAAGCCCGGACTTCAAGGTCTGGCTCAGCGAGGCAGGTGGCCTCAGGCGGCTGATTGGAAAACGCGAGCGCCTCCCGATTGAAACGCGCAATCAGCGCAGGCCCGGGTTTGCTGGGGTAAGCGGCAGCCACTCCTATCTTGAGCCCCAGTTGCTTCAGGGCACCATGGTCTGGGCTCAGATTCAGCACGGTGTCGGCTTGGTCGAGCAGCATGCCCAGAAAAACGGGGCCGTTGTCAAGAATCTGGGCAGCTCGGACCTGTTCTGCATTCAAGCCCAGCGCATGGTAGATCAGGTCCAGCTTGGCTTTATCGGGAGAGCTTCGTCGTAGTCGTGGCGCAGCAAACGCCAATCGCCCGCCGCTTCTCCGGATCTGGATCAGTCCTGCAGCGCATTCCTGCACAACCCGATCTGCCTGCAAGGCTTGGCCCCCCGCTCTGAGCCAGGCGTGACAAGTGCCAAGCGTGGGGTGGCCTGCAAAAGGTAGCTCACCCCCAGGAGTGAAGATGCGAACGCGGTAATCAGCGCCCGCTTGGGTGGGCGTAAGCACAAAAGTGGTTTCAGACAAGTTGGTCCACTGCGCAAACCGCTGCATGGTCTCTTCGCTCAAGCCGTCCGCCGCAAGCACGACCGCAAGTGGATTGCCGAAATAGGGCTTGTCAGAAAAAACATCCACCTGCCGGAAAGGGCGGGATTGGGTACTCATAAGTTGATCGTCCAGAAGGCAGTGCTGACCAGCAGGGCTGACATGAAGCGATTGAACCAAAGCAGCCTGGAGCCCAGAGCCAGCCAGGTCCGCAGCATGGAACCCAGCAACGCGTACATTAGATTGCTGAAGAAGGCAAAGAACAGCAATATCGGCAATACCCAGAAAAAGCGTGAAATGGCATCCGCATGGCCGACAATCCAGCCGCTGGCGATGGTCAAAGCCAACATCCAAGCCTTGAAATTGACCAACTGCAAAGCCGTACCTTTCCAAAAGCCCAGCTCAAACATTGCCGACTCAGCCTCCTTCAACTTTTTTACCTGGGCCAAACGCCAGGCAAGCCAGAGTAGATAGATTGCGCCGACCCATTTGAACCCAAGCTGCAAGTTGGGCGCCGCCAGAATCATGGCGCCCACGCCCGAAGCACAAAGTGTCAGCAGAATAGTCCACCCC
>JAFMJA010000017.1 GCA_017853735.1 Burkholderiaceae bacterium
TCTGCATGGCAGCCAAATCTGGCCAGGCAGCGTGTCAGCTTGGGAATGTATCCCTGAACAGTGTCTTCCGCAATGGTAGGCAGTCGCAAGCTGAACGCGCTATCACCCGCGTTGAGTATGGGGATATACCCAAAAGGGTTATACCGTATTACCCGTCCCGGCTATAGACGTAAAGTACGGGAATTGCGCCAATAAGCCTTCACCGGGGCTTGGCGTTGTGGCGCCGATCCGGCGCGGACCCTTTGGCTTGGCAAAGACATGACCCAGATCACAACACTTGACAAGTTCAAGGTGCCTCTTGGCGGCCAGGAGATCGAGCTGCAACAGGTCGATTTTGACGCTGGCGGCATGAGTTTTTTGCGCACCCGGATCCGGGAAAAGAGCCGTTTCACCATCTTTGATATCGATCCAGTCACTGCCCAGGCCTGGGGGCTGGCGCTGCTGCGCTGGGCTCAAGCCCAGCCCGGCCAGTCTGGCGCAGCCGAGCCTGAACCCCGGAGTGATGCGTGAGCCAGGACAACAGCCCTCTGCCGAGCGACATGGTGGACATCACCTTCCCGCTGATCGGGCGCAGTCTGCCTCTGGATTACCCGCAGGTGTTGCGCGACAGGCTGCTGCAGGAATTGCCCTGGCTGGCCAGCGCGGCGCGGGCGGGGGTACACCCGGTCAAACTGGTCCATGGCAGCGGTACCCAGTCTTTGTTGTCGGGCCGATCGCGCCTGTCGCTGCGTGTGCCACGGAGCAGTCTGGACCAGGCTGGCCAGCTCAGCGGCCGATCCCTCCAGGTCGGGGGGCAGGTCGTACGACTGGGCAGTTTTCAGGTGCGCGAATTGCTGGCGCATGCCACGCTTTACGCCCACGCGGTGGCCGCTCGCAATGCCGACGAGGCCGATTTCGTCCAATGGGTAGCCGGTGAATTGAGCGCGCTGGGCCTGCGCTCACCCTGGATTTGTGGCCGCCAGAGCAGCTGTCAGCTCGATGGCCAGCCGCTGACCACCTTCAGCCTGATGGTGCACCAGCTGGCGGCCAATGACTCCCTGCGCCTGCAGGCTCAGGGGCTGGGCCAGCACCGTCTGCTGGGTTGCGGCATCTTTATCCCGCACAAGAATACCGCCGCAGTGGGCGACTAGTTTTTTTATGGAAGGAGACTGCAAGCATGGGCTATAGCGTCAATGGGGTTGAGCTGGAAACGGACAATGAGGGCTTTCTTCTGGAGCCGGACTTTGGCGAGGAGGTGGTTGGTGTGATCGCCCAGGCTGAAGGCATCACCATGACCGATCAGCATTGGACAGTGGTCAATTTCATGCGTCAGCGTTATCAGGAAGATGGCCATACGCCCAATTTCCGCAATATGGTGGCGATGTTGAACGAACAAGATGACAGCATCGACTGGAAAAAACGACTCTACGAGCTGTTCCCGATGCAGCCCAATCGGCAGTCCTCCAAAATCGCGGGATTGCCCCAGCCTCTGGGCAAGGGCGGGTATTGATGCTCACCCCCAGGCTGAGCGCAAACCGCGTCGCTTTGCGAATTGGCGCTGGCGAGCGCGTCGGTTTGCGTGCAGCGCGCCGGCTTGGTGAAGGTCAGGAATAGCGAGTCATGGCCATACGGATCAAGAACCAGTGGTTCAATGCCGACAAACCCAAGTCGCCGCGGGAGACCGCCAGCGCCATGGCCTTTATCGTCTGGCGGGTCACCCAGAACATGGTCAAGCAGATGCGTGAGGCCAAGTTTGATATTGATGTGGGGCCGTCCTACTTTGCCTTCATGCGCGAGGCGCTGGGTTTTCTCTGCCAGGTGGTTGACCGCATGGCCTTTGAAACCCTGCCTGCGCAGGAGCGTGTCGAATTCACCTCGGCGATGATCGTGCGTGTGGCCGAAATTCTGGAAGAAAGCGAGCAGGAATGGCTGGGTGAGCCGGCCAGCGGCCTGGAGAGCTGGCGCAACCAATTCATCGGCATGTGCAATGATCTGGGCGATGTCTATTCGGACTTTGGCCATGGTCCCGAGGGTCCGGACTTCGCCTTTGTGCGTTGTTTTGGCAGCCGTCTGGAGGAGGTGTTGCCCGCCAAGGACAGACATTGGGTCAAGGATCAGGTCATGGCCTATGAAGTGCCTGAGGCGCTGGAGATGGTCAAGCGTGGCTTCCAGGGCGTTTATTCCAAGGAACCGCGTCCCAAGCGGCGCGCAGGCCATACCGGGGACTGAGATGCAAGCGGCCAACCCTTTTGACCTGTACCAGCCCGAGGCCTATGCCCGCTGGCGCGAGGCCAAGCTGGCAACCTTGCCAGGGCGTGTGGACGATCTGGTGGTCGAGGTGGCCGATCCGCGCAGCCTCAGTCGCAGCGAGCGCCAGGCGCTGCTGGAGATTTGCGCGCACAGCAATATGGCGCTCTACCGCAGTCCCCGCCTGGGTGAGGACAAGGACCTAGCGCGCCTGATCGGGACCCAGCTGGGCCTGCAACGGCTCGACGCCAACTGGCTGGCCGATGAGGACGGCATTTCGCCAATTGCAGTGAGCGCTACGGCTGGCTCGCGCAACGACTTTATCCCCTATACCGACCGGGCGATTGGCTGGCACACCGACGGCTACTACCACCCAGATGCGCGTCGCATCGAGGGCATGCTGCTGCACTGTGTGCGGGGCGCAGGCGAAGGCGGCATCACCGGACTGGCCGATCCGGACATGCTCTACATCGCGCTGCGTGATGCCAACCCGGCCTGGGTCGAGGCCCTGATGGCGCAAGATGCCATGACCATTCCCGAACGCGAAGACCAGCACGGAGTGGCGCGCCCCGCCCAGAGCGGCCCGGTTTTCTGCCGCCGTTCCGATGGCGGACTGCACCTGCGCTACACCGCCAGAACCCGCAGCATCGTCTGGAAGCCTGATGCCTTGACCCAGCAGGCGGTGCACTTCATCGAACAGGTGCTGGCGAGTGACCCGCCCTGGGTGTTCCATCTGACCCTGCAAGCGGGCATGGGCCTGGTGAGCAACAATGTGCTGCACCGACGCAGCGCCTTTACCGATACGCCCGGCCAGCCACGCCTGCTCTACCGTGCCCGCTACCTGGACTGCATCACCCCGGTGCCGCAGGACACTGCCATGGAGATGGCCAGCGCATGACCCACTGGCTGACCCTCTGGCGAGCCGCCCAATTGGTGGGCGTGTCGCGCGGCGTGTTGCAGCAGCAGGTGCGTGATGGCGCGCTTTTGCTCCACGAGGGCCTGCTGTCCACTGACCAGCTCCTGCGCCTCTACCCGGGTGCGCAGCTGGAGGAATCGGGCATGCTCGAGCGGGTCAAGATGATCAAGGACGAGGCCTTCGGTCGACGCGTACGCGAGCGCCTGCTGCCCAGCCAGGAAGTCCTGGCGCAACGCCTGTTTGACCAGACCCAGGAGCTGGCCGATGTGCGGCGCCATCTGCAGCGCTACCACAGCCTGGTGGTGGATTTGCGCGAACGCATCAAAGCACTGGACAATGCGGGGGCCAACTCCCAGCAAGTGCGCGGGCTTGAGGAATTTCTCGACCGGGGGCTGGCGCAAGCGTTGGCCACCGAACAGGCTGACTTGCTCTCGGTGATGGATGACATGCTCAAAGTGATGACAGCCCAGGTAACAGTACGCCCCAGCGGCAACGAATTCAGCGTCGAGGGACATGACACCTTGCTGCAAGCGGGCCTGCGTGCCGGCTTGAAGCTGAACTATGGCTGTGGCAACGGCACCTGTGGCATGTGCAAGGTGCGTGTGATCTCCGGCCAGGTCTCGCGGACCCAGACTTATGACTATCCCTTGTCGGAGTCGGAGAAAGCCCAGGGCTACACCCTGATGTGTGCCCATACCGCTGCCAGCAGCGAGCTGACACTGGAGTTGCTGGAGGCCAGCGGCCCCGCGGATATTCCGCAGCAGCAGATCGTCGCGACGGCGCGTGCTGTCTCCCAGCTGGCACCCGATACCCGGCTGCTGCACCTGCAGACGCCGCGCAGCCACCGTTTGCGTTTTCTGGCTGGACAATCGGTAACCCTGGGCTATCGACGCGAAGATGGGCTGGAGGCACATGGCTTCTATCCGATCGCCAGTTGTCCCTGCGATGACCGCAACCTGCATTTCTTCATCGCGCGTCACCCCCAGGACCCTTTTGCCCGCCAACTCTTTTCCTCGTCCATCAAGGCGGGGGATGCGATCACCATCTGGGGGCCCAGCGGCGACTTTGTCTTGCTCGACAGCCCACGGCCGCTGGTGTTTGCCGCCTGCGACACTGGCTTTGCCCCGGTCAAGAGTCTGATCGAACATGCCCTGGCGCTGGACAATTCGCCCTCGCTGTCGCTGTTCTGGCTGGCCACCCAGTCTGATGGCCATTTCCTTGCCAACCAGTGCCGCGCCTGGGGCGAGGCGCTCGACCAATTTGAATACGAGCTGATCACCCAGAGCGATATGGCCCAGGGTACCCAGCAGATGGTGCAGGCCATGCGGGCTGATCTGTTTGACATCGAGTGCGATTTCTACCTGGCCGGCCCCGAAGCCTTTGTCCAGGCGCTGCACCAGGACTTGCGCGCTGCCGGCGTGCCCAGCGCGCAGATCAGGAGCTGCGTGCTGCACGAGCCGGTGGGTGAACTGGCATGATGCCTGAGGCCAGTCCCTCCGAGGATGGGTCCTGCGGCAGCGGCGATGCCTTTGCCTTGCGTGTGCTGGGTACCAGCATGGAGCCCGAGTTCAACGAGGGCGAGATCATCATCATCGAGCCCGATGGGGTGCTGCAGGACGGCTCTTATGTATTGGCCCAGCCTGGTGGCGAATGGATATTTCGCCAGTTGTGCAAAACCACCAAGGATGGCCAGACCTGTTGGTACCTGCATGCGCTCAACCCTGCTTTTGCCGACATTGCGCTGCCAGACCTGTCCGCGGTCAGAGGGGTCATCATCCAGAAGTCCTTGCCCGGAAGACGCCGGGCCAGCAAACGCTATATCTGAACCAGCGAGATCCTTTGTGCCGTACTACATCTACCGCATCAAGCCTTTTTCCATCCTCGAGATGCTGGGCACACACGACGCCTTTGCCGCTGCCTCCGCCCAGGCTAAGCTGCTCAGAGCTGGCCTGCCCCAGGGCAGCCCGGACAGGATCAAGGTGATGTTTGCCGATAACCCCTTGCAGGCCGAGGACCTGCTGAGCCAGGTGCGTGAAGCGCGACCGACCGGGGAAGAGTGAGCAGATCCCGACCATGGTCAATGAGGCCGCTTACCGCCGCACCCGTCTGCAGGTCAATCCCCTGCCCTGTGTCTTTCAGAGCGCTCTTCTGGCCCAGCATGCCCAATGCAAGCTGGCGCAAAAGAAGTCCCTGGCCGAGCGTGAGGGCTTGTCCTGCAGCCAGCCCACTGCCCACCTCAATTGCGAGCTGCTCGAGCAGCTGTTGCTGGAGCGGGCCACTTTCGCCTTGCAACTGCATCCCAAAGCACCCATGACCCATGCCAAGGTGATGAAGCTGCAATGTGGCGGCTTGCTGGGGATGCGCGAAGTGATGGATGCGCCGCAGGCCGATGTGCATGCGCTGCTGGTACTGGCTCAGGAGCGTTACGGCAGCCTGCGTGAGCTGCCCTGGAGCCCCATTGTGCAGCGCATTGCCCACTGGCAGGTGCGCCGTCGTGCCCCATGAAATCCGAACCTGGCGCCAGACCTGATCCCGCCCTGGTCGAGGCGGTGCAAACCAATTGCCATATTGCCGACGCCAGCCATGCCACCGAGATGAGCTTATGCATCTACCTGTTGCAGATGCGTGAATTTTTTCGCTGGGAGCGCGGCCTGGCACCGCTGGCGCCCATCGCTCGCGAGGCAGTCGGCGCCTGGCTGTCCGAGCGCGAGGACCTGTGGAGCCGCCTGGAGAACCAGCCTTGGCGCACCCTGCGCCTGGCGGGTACCGATTTTGACCCTTTTGATGTGTCCGCCATCAATGCTGTGCTGGCCAAGTTAGGCCTGGTCTATGGCGCGGGCTATCTGGCGCCAGGGCGTGCCAATTTTTTTCTGGCTGATCTGGAGTCGGCCCAAGAGCGCGAGGGCATGCAGCTGCTGGTCTGCGCGCGGGAGCATGCGCGGGGCCTGAACTCGCCACCAGCCGCCCTGGCCAACCACACCATTTATCTGCGCCGGGAATCTCTGCAGCGTTGGCTCTGGCAGAAATACGAGGCCTGGACCTTGCGTCGGCCCGCGGGTGCCTTCGAGTCGGCCCTGCAAGCCTATGGCTACCCGCAGGATGTCAACCTGGCGCTCGAGCGCATGGCCCAGGCTCAGGCCGAGTCGCTCATCTTGCATGAGCTTGGCGAAGCGGGCGTGGAGCAGCTGCTGGGACCAGCATGGCGGGAGCTGCGCGCCGGTGTGCAGGATCGGCGTACCGAATTGCAGCTGCGTGCGGTGCGCGACCTGCTGGCCGACTGCGAAGTTACCCTGCCGGCCTTGCTCGACCGCCAGGACGATGCCTCACTGCATTTCTGGTTTGCCAACTTTGAGGGCTTGCGGCCCAGCTTCTTTCCTCGTCTGGCCCGGGCTTACAACGCCTGGCGCGAGGGTGATGGCGGCCTGGCCTTGCGCCAGGCTATTGCAGCCGGTGCAACGCACTGGCGACAAATCTGCCTGCGCTCGCTGGACTTGTACCAGGCGCGATCGAGTGCGGCACCAGGTGCCATCCAGGCCCTGCTGGCGCAGCCCGCCAGCGTGTTGCAGTAGGCGCTCAAGCTCGCCGGCAAGAAAGCCTTACAGGCGGGGACCGAGCCAGGCCACCGTCTGCAAGCCGGCAAGGGTGAGCAGGAGCGAGCCAAACAGGTGCAGCGAGGCCGTGCCCAGGGCCAGCGCATAACGCTGCTGCTGCAGCATCGCGATCACCTCGGCTGAGAAGCTGGAGAAGGTGGTCAGTGCGCCGAGAAAGCCGGTGATCAGGAGCAGACGCCAGCTTGGATCGAGCTGTGGCAAAGCCTGGAACACCGCTACCGCGATGCCCACCAGATAGCCCCCGATCAGGTTGGCCGCCAGCGTGCCCCAGGGCAACAAGGCCCCTGGAACGGAAAGCCACAGGCCCAGCCACCAGCGTAGCAAGGCGCCCACGCTGGCACCCAGACAAATGGCAAGAGCGGGGCCCATGCTCACATCTTTCCTGGCAGCCAGGTGGCAATGCCGGGGAACCACCACAGCAGCAGGACCATGGCGCACATCAGCAGAAAAAAGGGCAGGGCGTGGCGCGCGATCTCGGTGAGCTGGCGCCCGGTCATGCCCTGCAGCACAAACAGGTTGAAGCCCACTGGTGGCGTGATCTGCGCCATCTCGACCACGATCACCACAAAAACGCCAAACCACAACAGGTCGATGCCAGCGGCCTGCACAGTAGGCAGCAGGACACCCATGGTCAGCACGATCATGGAGATGCCATCGAGAAAGCAGCCCAGCAGGATGTAGAAGGCCATCAGCAGCAGAATGAGAGCAAAGGGCGACAGGCCCAAACCGCCGATGAACTCAGCCAGATTGCGCGGCAGGCCGATGTAGCCCATGGACAGGCTGAGAAAGGCGGCACCAGCCAGGATCAACGCAATCATGCAGTACAGGCGGGTGGCGCCCAGCAGCGCGTCAGAGAAGTTCTGCCAGTTGAGCGAGCCCTGTCCTGCGGACAGCAGCAGGGCACCCACCACGCCCAGGGCGGCCGCTTCGGTGGCAGTGGCAATACCCGCATAAATCGATCCCAGTACCGCGCCGATCAGCACGATGACCGGAATCAGGTGACGTGATTCCGAGAGTTTTTGACGCAGGCTCAGCTGTTCGGTGGGCTTTGGTACCTGGTCTGGGTGGATGAGCGACCAGGCCATCAGATAGAGCGAAAAAAGACCAGCCAGCATCAGCCCGGGCAGGATGCCGGCAATGAACAGTTTGGCAATGGAGACTTCTGCAGTCACGCCATAGACGATCATGATGATCGAGGGTGGAATCAGCAGGCCCAGGGTGCCGGCACCAGCCAGTGAGCCCAGGCTGATGCCTTTCGGGTAGCCACGGCGCTCCAGTTCTGGCAGGCTGATCTTGCCAATGGTGGCGCAGGTGGCGGCGCTGGAGCCGGATACTGCGGCAAAGATGGTGCAGCCGATCACATTGGTGTGCAAGAGACGGCCCGGCAGCTTGTCGACCCAGGGTGCTAGGCCACGGAACATGCTTTCGCTGAGCTTGGTGCGAAACAGGATTTCTCCCATCCAGACAAACAGGGGCAAGGCGGTAAGCGTCCAACTCGAGGAGCTGCCCCAGATCGTCACCGCCATGGCATCGCCTGCGGGCCGGCTGGAAAAGAGCTCCATGCCAATCCAGGCCACCCCAGCCAGGGTCAGGCCAATCCAGACCCCGCTGCCCAGCAGGGCAAACAAGGCCACGATCAGCAGGCCAGAAATAGCAATGTCATTCATTGTGCAAAGCTTCTTCGGGCACCTCTTGCGCACGCTGGCCACGCAGCTCCACCAGCAGCTCATCGATGAAGGCGACCAACAGGATCAGGGCGCCCACAGCCATGCCAATCTGCGGTATCCACAGCGGGGTGGCGTCATTGCTGGTGGAAATATCGTTGAACAGGTGCGACTGCCAGGCCAGGCGCACCGAGAAAAAAGCCAGCAGACCGCTCAGCAGCACGGCGCAGGCCAGCGACCACAACTCCAGCCCTCGGCGCGCTCGCCCTTGCAGCCGGCCTATCAACAGGGTCACCCGGATATGCTCGTTCCGTTTCAGGGTATGGGCCAGGGCCAGAAAGCCAGCGGCGGCCATGCTGTAGCCGGCGTAGGCGTCGGTGCCCGGCAGGTGAAAATTGAACTGGCGGCCGGCGATGGCCAGCAACACCATCACCAACACCCCGACCATGGCCAGCGCGGCCAGCCAGGCCGCGCCGTCGTACAGGGCATCGAGCAGGCGGCGCATCGGGTATCTATTTTCGGTAAGCAGTCACCAGGGCGTTGCCCTCTGGCCCGGCTTTTTCCAGCCACTCCTTGAGCATGGTGTCGCCCACCTTCACCATATCGGCCTTCAACTGGGCTGAGGGCTGGTGAATGGTCATGCCATTGGCCCTGAGCTTGTCCAGCGATTCTGTATTCACTTTGCGGCTCATTGCCCAGCCGCGGGTTTCCGCTTCGGCACCGGCCTTGAGCACAGCCTCCTGGCTGGCTTTGTCCAGGGCATCGAAGGAACGTTTGTGGATGATCACTGCGTTCTTGGGCAGCCAGGCCTGGGTGTCGTAATAGTTCTTGATATGTTCGAAGGTCTTGGTGTCAAAGCCGGTGGCGCCCGAGGACATATAAGACTCGACCACCCCGGTGGCCATGGCCTGGGACAGCTCAGCAGCCTGCACCGTGACCGGTTGCGCGCCCACCAGTTCGGCAATGCGCGCGGTGGCAGGGCTGTAGGCGCGCCATTTCACCCCCTTGAGGTCGGAGGCTGAATTGATCGGCTTTTTCACATAAATACCCTGCGGCGGCCAGGCCACAGAATAGAGCAGCATCATGCCCTGCTCAGCCAGTTTTTTCTCCAGCAAGGGTTTTTGCACCTTGTAGAGCTTGATCGATTCGTCAAAGCTGTCCGCCAGAAAAGGCAGGCCATCGGCGCCATAAATCTGCCACTCGTTCTGGAAGTTGGCCAGCAGGATTTCGCCAATCTGCGCCTGACCGCCCTGAACAGCGCGCTTGATCTCGGGCGCCTTGAACAGCGAGCCATTGGCATGCACGGTGATTTTGAGCTTGCCACCAGTGGCCTTGTCCACATCAGCGGCAAACTGGCTCAGGTTTTGAGTATGGAAATTGGTGGCCGCATATCCGGCGGGCAGGTCCCATTTGGTTTGCGCCAGCGCAGTGGCTGAAAGCGCCAGGGCAGCAAAGGCAAAAGAAAGCTTGAACTTCATGGCATCTCCTCAGGGTTGGGGTCGTAGAGGGCTTAGGATAAGCGAAATTCACTGCAGGCCTGAAGCAAAGCCCTGCTGGCACACGGACACCAAGCATCATGCACCACAACTCCACTCCAAAGGCTGAAGACCGCTGGCAATTCTGGATCGACCGCGGCGGCACGTTCACCGATATCGTGGCCAGGCGACCCGATGGTTCGCTGGCAACCCACAAACTCCTGTCCGATAACCCGGAACATTACCGGGATGCGGCAGTGGCTGGCATTCGTCATCTGCTACAGCTCAAGCCGGACCAAGCGATCACCCCAGAGCGGGTGCTTTGCGTCAAGATGGGTACCACTGTGGCTACCAACGCCTTGCTCGAGCGAAAAGGCGAGCCGACCCTGTTGGTAACCACCCGTGGTTTTCGAGACGCGCTGCGCATTGCCTATCAGAACCGACCGAGGCTGTTTGACCGCCACATTGTTTTGCCTGAGCTCCTGTACAGCGCGGTGGTCGAGGCCGATGAGCGCATGAGCGCCCAGGGCGAGCCGGTCTTGCCCCTGGATGAACAGGGCTTGCGGCGCCAGTTGCAGGCGCATTACGACCAGGGTTTGCGCAGTGTAGCCATCGTCTTCATGCATGCGTACCGGTTCAGCGCTCACGAGCAAGCTGCCGCTCGGATGGCGCGGGAGATCGGGTTCACCCAGATCAGCAGCTCGCACCAGACCAGCCCCCTGATGAAACTGGTCAGCCGCGGCGACACCACCGTGGTCGACGCCTACCTCTCGCCTATTTTGCGACGCTATGTGGAGCTGGTCGCCGCCGAGATGCCCGGGGTGCCGCTGTTCTTCATGCAATCGTCTGGCGGGCTCAGCGATGCCCATGCCTTCGCCGGCAAGGATGCCATTCTCAGCGGCCCGGCCGGCGGCATTGTCGGTATGGCACGCACCGCGCAGCTGGCCCTGGGCAGCGACCCTTCCCACTCAGGCGAGCCAGTGCGGGTGATCGGTTTTGACATGGGTGGCACTTCAACCGATGTATCCCACTTTGCGGGTGAATTTGAGCGCGAATTTGAAACCCAGGTGGCCGGGGTGCGGCTGCGTGCACCGATGATGAACATCCACACGGTGGCTGCCGGCGGAGGTTCCTTGTTGCAGTTTGACGGGTCCAGGTTTCGTGTCGGCCCGCAAAGCGCCGGTGCCAACCCGGGGCCTGCCAGTTACCGACGCGGCGGCCCGCTGGCCGTCACCGATGCCAACCTGATGCTGGGAAAGATCCAGCCACGCTACTTTCCGCAGGTGTTTGGACCGCATGCCAATGAGTTGCTGGACGATCAGGTGGTGCGCCAGCGTTTTGCCGAATTGGCCCAGCAGGTCAGGCGCAGCCAATCGATAGGTGCTCCGGGTACCGAAGAAGCACACCTGACGCCGGAGGCTTGCGCTGAAGGGTTCATCCAGATCGCTGTGCAGCAGATGGCCAATGCGATCAAGAAGATTTCGGTGGCCAGGGGCTATGACATCAGCCGCTACACCCTGCAGTGTTTTGGCGGTGCGGGGGGTCAGCATGCCTGCCTGGTCGCCGATGCCCTGGGCATGAACCGGGTCCTGGTGCACCCCTTGGCGGGCGTGCTTTCTGCCTACGGCATGGGCCTGGCTGATCAGAGCGTGATGCGCGAGCAGACGGTGGAGTTGGCGCTCGTGGCGAGCAACCTGCCTGCCATTGAACAGCAGCTCGATGCCCTGAGCCACGCGGCGCAGCAGCAATTGCAGCGCCAGCAGGTCAACCCGGGTGGCCTGACCCTGCACCGGCGTGTCCATGTGCGCTATCAGGGCAGTGACACCGCCCTGGTGGTGCAGAGCGGAACCCTGCCGGAAATTGTGGCGCGTTTCGAGATGGCCTACCGCCAGCGCTTTGCCTTTCTCATGCCCGACAAGGCGCTGATCGTGGAGGCGGTGTCAGTGGAGGCCATCGCTGCGGGTGCCTCTCTGGCTGAACCCCGCCATGCCTTGTTGCCAGCCCGCGAAGTCCCCTGGCGGGAAAAGCTGCCCATGTACAGCGCAGGGCAGTGGCACGAAGCAGCCCTGGTGGTGCGCGAGGACCTGCGCCCGGGCGACCTGCTGCGCGGGCCAGCCATCATTGCCGAGCGCAATGCCACCACCGTGGTGGAACCTGGCTGGCAGGCGCGGCTGAGCGAGCTCGACCACCTCTTGCTGGAGCGCCATGCGGCGCGCGAGCAGCGCTTTGCAGCGGGTACCAGAGCCGACCCGGTGCTGCTGGAGGTGTTCAACAACCTGTTCATGAATATTGCCGAGCAGATGGGGCTGCAGCTGCAGAACACCGCCCACTCGGTCAATATCAAGGAGCGGCTGGATTTCAGCTGTGCCCTGTTTGACCAGCAGGGCCAGCTGATAGCCAACGCACCGCATATGCCGGTGCATCTGGGCTCGATGGGCGAGAGCATCCGGACGGTGATTGCCGAAAACACCGGCTCGATGAAGCCCGGCGATGTCTATGTGCTCAACGACCCCTACCATGGCGGGACCCATCTGCCGGATGTGACGGTGATTACGCCGGTGTACCTGGACTCTTCAAGTCCGCCGACGTTTTATGTCGGCTCCAGAGGGCACCACGCCGATATTGGCGGCATCACGCCTGGCTCGATGCCCCCGTTTTCCACCACCATTGAACAGGAAGGGGTGCGCATCCAGAACTTCAAGCTGGTCGATGGCGGACGGCTACGCGAAGCCGAGATGCTGGCCTTGCTGGCCAGTGGGGAGTTTCCTGCACGCAACCCGCAGCAAAACCTCGCTGACTTAAAGGCGCAAATTGCCGCCAACGAAAAGGGAGTGCAGGAGCTGCGCAAGATGGTGGCGCAGTTTGGCCTGGAGGTGGTGCTGGCCTATATGCAGCATGTCCAGGATAACGCCGAAGAATCGGTGCGCCGCGTCATCACCCGGCTGCGCGACGGGCAATTCACTTTGGCGCTGGACAACGGTGCCCAGATCTGCGTGGCGATCCGGGTCAATGCCGGCCAGCGCAGTGCCGAGATCGATTTCACCGGTACCAGCGCCCAGCAGGCCAACAACTTCAATGCGCCCACCGCGGTCTGCATGGCCGCTGTGCTGTATGTCTTTCGCACCCTGGTGGACGATGAAATTCCACTCAATGCGGGCTGCCTGAAGCCGCTCAGGGTGATCATTCCTGCAGGCTCCATGCTCAACCCCAATCCACCGGCATCGGTGGTGGCCGGCAATGTGGAGACTTCCAGCTGCATCACCAACGCGCTGTATGGCGCGCTGGGCGTGATGGCGGCCAGCCAATGCACCATGAACAACTTCACTTTTGGCAACGCGCGCCACCAGTACTACGAAACCATCGCCGGCGGCAGCGGTGCTGGTGCCGAGCTGGATGACGCTGGCCGGGTGGTCGGAGGCTTTGCCGGCACCAGCGTGGTCCAGACCCATATGACCAACTCGCGCCTGACCGATCCCGAAGTGCTGGAGTTTCGTTTCCCGGTGCGCCTGCTGGGCTATGAAATCCGAGCAGGATCGGGTGGTCAGGGGCGCTGGCCGGGCGGCGATGGCGGGGTGCGGCGGGTGCAGTTTCTCGAACCAATGACTGCCAGCATCCTGTCCAACGGCCGTATTCGTGGTTCCTTTGGCATGGCCGGCGGTCAGGCCGGGCAGCCCGGCATCAACCGGGTCTTGCGCGCTGACGGGCAGATCGAGCAGCTTGAGCACATCGGGCAGGTAGAGATGCAGGCCGGTGATGTGTTCGAAATCCACACACCGGGGGGTGGTGGTTTCGGGCATCCAAAATGAAGAATGATTTCAACTCTATATTTCAGGTTTTATTCTTGGTTTAACCATCGATGGAAATCCTGCTGGCTGTTTTTTGTCTGATTTTTGGGGTGCACCAGCTGAGATTGCGTGATCAGCGCCAGCGTATTGCCCTGCTGGGTCATCATCTGAGCAAGTACCCTATCGAAAAGTTGATGCAGACCTTGACCGAAGGTTATCTGCAGGCGCTCGAACAGGCCGATGCGTTTGCGCGAGACCAGGCCTGGGGCAGGCTGGCTGCCGCTGAAACCGAGCTCAGCACCCAGCTGTCAGATTTTGTGCAGGCCTTTTCCCAGGTCTGGAGTGATCGCACTCAGGTCAGTACCTTGCCGGTGGTGATCCCCTATGGCACCAAGCTGTTTCCGCGCCAGGCCTTTGATTTGCGACAGGCACTGGCTATTCACGCCAAGGGCATTGCTGAAACCGCAGAAAACCGCCAGCAGCGCTCGCACAAAGACAAGGCCTTCACCATGACCGCCGAGATGCTGCTGATGCAGCACAGTTGCCACTGGTATTGCCGCTCCCGAACCACCGCCACCGCACGCATGCTGGCGCGTCATCAGACACACTATGCCCAGTTGCTCCAGGCGGTGTCGCCCGCCACCCGACAGGCTTATGGGGATCTGCTGGCCGGGCGTGCTGGTGTGGGCGGTGTGTAGGCTGCACCGTTGACGGTCAGGCCATTGTCCGAGAGCTGCTGAGCGCTTTTCGGGCGGATGCCCTTGACGCGGCGCATCAGTTCGGCCCAGTCCTGAAATGGCCCCGCCTCACGAGCCTGCAGAATGCGCGAAGAGAGTGCGGGTCCGATGCCCTTGAGCCCGTCGAGCTCGGCCTCGCTGGCGCTGTTGATGTCGGTGCCTGCCAGTGCCAGGGTGCAACAGCTGATGGCGATCAAGCTGGTAAGAAGTTGGCGCATGGATTCTCCTGAGAGCATTGCAATCTGCGCAACGTCTTTCAAGGTTCCAGGGTTGACTTTTCGCGGGCGCCCAAAGCCGCCCGTGGAGCTAGTCCCATAGCCAGGGCCACCCCAAGCAAAGTCACCAATCCGCCGATCAGCATGGCGGGTGTGATGGTTTCGTCCAGCAGCACCACGCCGTAGGCCATTGCAAACAGGGGAACCAGAAAAGTCACTGTCATGGCTTTGCTGGGTCCCAAATGATGAATCTGCCGAAAGAAAAGAATGTAGGCAATCCCGCTGCAGACCACGCCCAAGGCCAGCAGCGCGCACCAGGCAGTCACACCGGGCATGACCCGGGGCCAATGGTAGAGCGTGGGCAGGGTCAATGCCAATGTGGCACCAAATTGACTGCCCGCAGCAATGGCCAGCGGCTGCACGCCAGTCAGATATTTTTTGGTGATGCTGGCAGACAGGCCATAACAGAAGGTTGCACCCAGACTGGCTAGGACAGCCAGCCCGGCATCCGAGCTGCCCGGTGCGAACTTGTCCCACGACAGCAGCACGACGCCCATGAAACCCAGCAGCAGCCCCCACAGTCGCCAGCGATCGAGCTGTTCATGCAACCAGGCCCAGGCCACCAAGGCGCCCATCAATGGGGTGACAGCGTTGAGGATGGCGGTCAAGCCAGTGCTGACATGTTGTACCGCATAGGCAAACAATACAAAGGGCAGGGCGGAATTGAGCAGCCCGACAAACAAGATGGCGCGGTAGTGACGCCGCAAGTCGGGCCATTTTCCAAGAATCCACAGAATAGGCCCCAAGAAGGCACTGGCCACTGCCACACGCAGGCCCGCGGTGGCCCAGGGGCCAAAATCGGCTGCGCCCAGGCGCATCAACAAAAAAGACGAGCCCCAAATGGCTGCCAGCAGGAAAAACTCAACTCTGACGGATTGGGCAGACATTCAGGCAGCCGCCGCAGCCTGTTCAGGCCTGGCTGGCCAGGCTGCGCACATAGCGCGCCACGCCGGTCTGCACATCGGCAAAGGCGTGGTTGCAGCCGATGGCGCGCAGCGTGCCCAGGTCGGCCTGGGTATAACACTGGTATTTGCCGCGCAGGGCGTCGGGAAAGGCGATGTATTCGATCAGGCCGCGCGCCACGATCTCTTCCTGGGTCAGCTGCGCTTCGCCCTGTAACTCGCGCAAGGTGTTGACCACCGTCACAGCCACATCGTTGAAAGGCTGGGCACGGCCGCTGCCCAGGTTGAAGATGCCGCAGTGCTTGGGATGGTCAAAGAACCACAGGTTGACCGCCACCACATCGTCGATGAACACAAAGTCGCGCATCTGCTGACCGGCGGCGTAACCGCCGTATTCACCAAACAGCTTGACCTTGCCCTCAGCCCGGAACTGGTTGAATTGGTGAAAGGCCACGCTGGCCATGCGTCCTTTGTGCTGCTCACGCGGACCGTAGACATTGAAATAGCGAAATCCCGCCACCTGGGCCATGCGCCCGGATATTGCATGCTCGAAGTGCTCGCCGCACTCACGCCGCATGCGTTGGTCAAACAGCAGCTTGGAGTAGCCGTACACATTGAGCGGCCGCTCGAAGGCCGGCTCCTCGCGGAAGGTGTCCGAACCGCCATAAGTGGCCGCGGAAGAAGCGTAGAGCAGGCGTGTGCCCTGCTGCTGGCAAGCCTGGAACAGGTTGCAAGAGAGGGTGTAGTTGTTGGCCATCATGTAGCGGCCGTCCAGTTCCATGGTGTCGCTGCAGGCGCCCTCATGAAACACCGCTTCCACCTGGCCGTAGTGACCCTCCGCATAGCGGGTGTAGAAATCGTTTTGATCGACGTAGTCGGTTATGCGCAAATCCACCAGGTTGAGAAATTTGTCGCCCTGGCGCAAGTCGTCCACAGCGATCACATCATCGATGCCGCGTGCATTGAGACCACGCACGATATTGCTGCCGATAAAGCCGGCCGCGCCGGTGACCACAACCCGTGTCATCTTCACATCCCCTGAGAGCGTCGATCTTCGAACAATTCTCTGTAACTGACTGTGGCAGTGCCGAATTTGCCCACCACAATGCCACCAGCGCGATTGGCCAGCGGCATGGCTTCGCGCACCGACAGGCCGGCCGCCACCATGGTGGCCAGGGTGGCGATCACCGTGTCCCCAGCGCCGGTGACGTCAAACACCTCGCGCGCCTGGGCGGCCACGCTGGCCTCGCCTTGTGCGTCGTAGAGGGTCATGCCTTCTTCGCTGCGGGTCAGCACCAGCGCGGTCAGCTCGAGTTGCTGGCGCAATGCGCTGGCTTTGGCTCGCAATTCCTCTTCGCTGCGCCAAGGGCCCGTTACCTGCTGCAACTCGGCCATATTGGGCGTGATCGCAGTAGCACCGCGGTAGCGGGAATAGTCCGCGCCCTTGGGATCGATCAACACCGGCTTGTTTGCCTCGCGCACCAGCTCGATCATCTCGTGCACATGGTCCAGTCCGCCCTTGCCGTAGTCGGAAAACAGCACCGCATCATGCTGGGGAAGCAATTCACGAAAGGCCTGGGTCTGCGAGGCCAGAACTTCGGTCTTGGGTGAATTTTCAAAATCCAGCCGAATCAACTGCTGCTGGCGCCCGATCACCCGCAACTTGACCGTGGTGCGCAGCTGGGCATCGCGGCCAAAGTGCGGAGTGATGCCAGTTCCCGCCACCAGGGCCTCGAGCTTGTGGCTGGCTTCGTCGTCGCCCACCACGGTCAGCAAGGTGGCCTGGGCACCCAGGGACACCACGTTGCTGGCCACGTTGGCCGCGCCGCCGATACGCTCTTCTTCGCGGGTGATGCGCACCACCGGCACCGGCGCTTCCGGGCTGATGCGATCGACCGAACCGTACCAGTAGCGGTCGATCATGGCGTCGCCCACCACCAGCACGCGCGACTTGGCAAGTTGTTCCTGTGAAATATTCATGCGGGAATGGGGCTAATGCGCTGCAGGCCCAAGCATAGTCGAGAACACCGGTGCGGCCAGCTTGGTCGGGCAGTTGCTTGAGCATGCGTTGGTGCGCGAAAGTTGAAGTGGTCTCACTACAGCTCCTCGACCCGCCGGGCAGGGTAGCTGTCCCAGGTCTGGCAGCCAGGGCATTGCCAGAAGTGTTGCTTGGCCTCAAAGCCACAGGCCGCGCATCGGTAACGCAGCAGCGGCCCGACCGCATGGTCCAGCGCACGCTGCACCAGGGGGTGGAATTGCTCATGCTCCAGCCGCTCCCCCGCGATCCAGCGAGACGCTGCCACCAGGGAGGGCTCTTGTTCCAGGTGCTGGATGTACCAGTCCCGCGCGCTGGCTGCGCCAGGCGCGCTGGCTTGGTGCAGGGTAACGATGGCCTGCAGCAGGTCGATGCCTGGGCTTTGACGGTAAAGCGCCTGTAGGCGTGGCAGCACCACCGGCACCCGATCTGCGGCCATCGCCGCCTCGGCCAGGGGGGCAGCCAGCAGGGGCAGGGCACTGGGTGCAGCCTCCAGCGCGTCCTCCAGAATGGCACAGGCGCTCAGGGCTTGGCCTGCCTGCAGTTGCAGACGGGCCAGTTCCAGGCGTGGCCGCGCTGCATGGGGGGCCGTTTCACGGGCCTGCTCAAGCAAGGCAAGCGCCTGCTCGGGTTGGGCGCTGGCCTGCTCGCACAGGTAATGCGCCAGGCGGGTGGCAAAGCTGCCCTGGCCGGCCTGGTCAAGCTGGCGTGCAATCTGTGCGGCCTGGCTCCAGTCGCGTGAGCGTTCGTAATTGGCCAGTCGCGCCAGCCGAGCTTCCTGCTCAAAAGGCGTGCCCTCCAGCTTGAGCAGGGCGTCTTCGGCGCGATCGATCAGTCCGGCCTTGAGATAGTCCAGAGCCAGCGCATGCTGGGCCCGCTGACGGTCAGCCAGTGAGATGTCGCCACGGGCGAGCAGGTGCTCGTGCACCCGCACCGCGCGTTCGTATTCGCCGCGGCGGCGAAACAGGTTGCCCAGAGCGAAATGCAGCTCGGAGGTGTCGGGGTCGTTCTGTACCGCTTCGATGAAGGCGTCGATCGCCTGGTCCTGCTGCTCATTGAGCAGGAAGTTCAGGCCGCGGAAATAGGCGCGCGGGTTTTGCCGGTTTTCCATGCGCCATTGGCGCAGGTCCAGGCGTGAGGCCAGCCAGCCCAGGCCAAAGGCAATGGGCAGGCCCAGCAGGATCCAGTTCAGTTCAGATTCCATGGGGCGGCACGGCCAGCGATGGCTGCTCTGCAGGCGCGGGCTCGGCGGACTGTTGGGCCAGGACGCGGCGAGCCAGACTGCGCTCGCGCCACCAGCGTGGCACCATGCCCAGCACGCCCACAATCAGGCCCAGCGCAAAGGCGGCCAGGACCACCAGCACCAGCGGTGCACGCCACTGGGTGCCAAAGAAAAAGTGCACCGACGCATCGTGCTGATTGTTCAGCGCGAACGCAAACAGGGTGAAAAAAATGGCTGCTTTCAGTATCCACCGCAGCAGCCACAGGAGCTGTTTCATGAACCTCCTCGAGGACCTGAAGATTCTACTGACAGCAGGTCGGCTTCAGGGCTTGTCCGGGCCGCCAGCACGCTGCGCACGCTGATCCACCGCCTCACGCAAGGCCTTGCCAGGCTTGAAGTGGGGCACCCGCTTTTCCGGGATGGCCACACTCTGGCCACTGCGCGGGTTGCGTCCCATGCGGGGCGGCCGCCGGTTGATTGAAAAGGAGCCAAAGCCACGGATCTCGATGCGGTGACCGCGCACCAGGGCCTCGTTCATCGCGTCCAGAATGGCTTTTACAGCAAATTCTGCATCGCGTTGGGTCAGCTGGCCAAAACGGGAGGCCAGTTCATCCACCAGGTCTGAGCGTGTCATGGTGCGGCGCCGCTGCAAAGAGCAACCGGCATGGCTGCCGGTCGCTCTTTTTTGGGGCTAGGCCGAGGCCTAGTTGTTGTCCAGCTTGGCACGCAGCAGGGCGCCCAGGCTGGTGGTGCCCGCCGTCCCAGCGTTCTGGTTCAGGCTGGCCATGGCCTCTTGCTGGTCGGCAGCATCCTTGGCCTTGATCGACAACTGGATGTTGCGGCTCTTGCGATCCACATTGACCACCACGGCGGTGACTTCGTCACCTTCCTTGAGCACATTGCGTGCGTCTTCCACCCGATCGCGGCCGATTTCGGAAGCGCGCAGATAGCCCAGCACGTCTTCGCCCAGGTCGATTTCCGCACCCTTGGCGTCCACAGTCTTGACCTTGCCGCTCACGATGGCGCCCTTGTCATTGACCGACACGAAAGTGGTGAAGGGGTCGGAGTCGAGCTGCTTGATGCCCAGGGAGATGCGCTCGCGGTCCACATCGACAGCCAGCACGATGGCTTCAACTTCCTGACCCTTCTTGTAATTGCGCACCGCGGCCTCGCCCGGCTCGTTCCAGGACAGATCCGACAGGTGCACCAGGCCATCGATGCCTGCAGCCAGTCCGACAAACACGCCAAAGTCGGTGATCGACTTGATCGGGCCCTTGACCCGGTCGCCACGCTTGGTACTCTGGGCAAATTCCTGCCAGGGGTTGGCCTTGCACTGCTTCATGCCCAGGGAGATGCGGCGCTTGT
>JAFMJA010000220.1 GCA_017853735.1 Burkholderiaceae bacterium
ATAGCTGGAATCCGGGCTGCGCAAGAAACCAAAGCCATCGGGCAGGATTTCCAGCACGCCATCGGCAAATACCTGTTCACCACCCTTGGCCCGCTTTTTGATGATCGCAAACATCAGTTCCTGTTTGCGCATGCGGCCGGTGTTTTCGATTTCCAGCGCCTCGGCTTGCTGGAGGAGTTCGGACACGTGCAGTGCCTTGAGTTCGTTCAGATGCATGGATGGACCCCTGGGGGGAGATGCGAAAGAATCTGGGGGAAAAGGCAGGAGGCGGACTGTGCGCCCAAGTGCCGGGGGTTGACGCCTGACCCAGGCCGGGTTGGCGCTGGGTGGATTATGACAGGAAAATCGGGCGCCCAGGTGGCGCCCTGTGGGCCGACAGAATCAGGCCAGCTGCTGGTCGATAAAGGCGGTCAGCTGGGCCTTGCTCAGGGCGCCTACCTTGGTGGCAGCCAGTTCTCCGTTTTTGAACAGCATCAGGGTCGGAATGCCCCGAATGCCAAATTTGGCGGGGATCTGCTGGTTGTCATCCACATTGAGCTTGGCTACCTGCAGCTTGCCCTGGTAGGTGCCTGCCACCTCATCCAGGATCGGGGCAATCATCTTGCACGGACCACACCATTCGGCCCAGAAATCAACCAACACCGGCTGGGAAGACTTCAAGACCGCCGATTCGAAAGTGCTGTCAGAAATATGTTGAACGAGATCGCTGGCCATGAGTACTCCTTCGATGTGATGGCATTGCAGCTAAAGTTGAGGGCATTGTGACAGAAACCCAAAACACACAATGACAGGACCTGTCCTGTCAGCCCTGTCGGGCCATGTCAAAGCGCAGTGGCTCGCCCCCGCTGGCGGCTGGCTGGCCCAGATCGCAGCGCAAATGCAAAGCCGCCATGCCCACCCTGCGCGCACGGTGGTGCTGCTGCCCTACGCTCAGCTGATGCCTGTGGCCGCGCGCATCTGGGCTGAGCAATTTCCCGATGGCCTGGCCCCGCGTTTTGAAACAACCCTGAACTGGTGTCGCAACCAGGGTGGCTTTGTCCCCGCGGTGGGCGACTACTGCTCGGACCCTGCCCTCGATAGCCTGAGCGCGCGCGCCTTGCTGGAGCGCGCTGGCCTGGGTGAGCATGCCGAACTGGCCACCCCCATGTTGTTGGCATCCATGGGCGAACTCGCCCAGCTGGCCGCAGCCCAGCCGCCCGATGAGCGGCAGGCTTGGGGGCAGCGCCTGAGAGGTGCTGCGCTCCTGGGGCTTGAAGACCTTGCAGTCGAACTGGAAGCCGCGGTGGCGCAAGTGGCGCTGGCCTGGGCGGCCAGCTCTTGCTATCCGAGCGATAGGCTGTTTGAGCCCCGGGTGATGCAGCAGCTGGACTGCCTGATCGTGGTTCCGGGTTTTCAGCCCGACCCGCTGCTGCACCGGCTGCAGCAGCACTGGGCAGATCGGATGGTGGTGCTCGAATCGGTCAGCGCCCAGGCGCCAGCGGGCGAACTGAATTTTCATCAAGCCAGTGACGAACAGGACGAGGCGCAACAGGCTGCAGCTTGTGTGTTGCGCCACCTGGAACAAGGCCGCAGCCCGGTTGCGGTGGCGGTGATCGATCGGGCCCTGACCCGCCGAATCCGCGCCATGCTGGCCTCGCATGGGGTGCGCCTGCGTGATGAAACCGGCTGGAAGCTCTCCACCAGCCATGTGGGCGCCCAGGTGATGGCAGCCTTGCGGGCTTGCGCCTGGAATGCCAGTACGGACAGTGTGCTGGACTGGCTCAAGCAGGCCAGGGCTGTTGATCCCACTGCCCTGGGCCAGCTGGAATCCACCTTGCGTCGCCGCCCCCAGCGACTCTGGCACCAGGCCATCCAGAGCCTGGGTGATCTGCCGGACCTGGCCCCCTTGCTCCGGCAGGTGCAAGCCTGGCGTACACCGCTGCAGGCCAGCCAAACCCTGGCGCAGTGGCTGGACCTGTTGCGCGCTCTGCTGCAGGCTTGCGGCCTGTGGGCCCGCTTGCAACAGGACCGGGCAGGCACCGATGCACTGGCCGCCCTGCGGCTGGAAGTCACCCCCTCCTTGCCGGCTGCAGCACTCTGGTCGCGTCGGCGCATGAGCCTGCGCGAGTTCACCCACTGGGTCGATCTGGTTCTGGAAGCCGAGAGTTTCAGGCCCGAATCGCCCGCGCAGGAGCAGGTGGTGCTGCTGCCCCTGGCCCAGATGCTCGGGCGGCCTTTTGCTGCGGTGGTGTTGGCCGCTTGTGACGAAACCAGGCTGGCGCCTTCGCCAGAACCACCTGGCTTATGGACTGCGGCCCAAAGAGCTGCACTGGGCCTGCCAGCGCGCGAGCACCTGGAGGCGGCCTTGCGCGCTGCCTGGCTGGATGCATTGCAGCGGCCTGTGGTGGACCTGTTCTGGCGACTGGGTGATGCGGGTGGCGAGCCGCTGCTGCCCAGCCCCTTGCTGCAACTGGCCCGCCTGGACGCTGCTGAGCAATCTTTCGCGGCAGATCCACGCGCCAGGCGCCCCTTGCAGCCAGCCCCAGGCCTGCCCCCTGCGCCCAGCGCGCCAGCATTGGCCTTGCATGTGGTTTCAGCCAGCGCTTATCAGGATTTGCGCCACTGCCCATATCGCTACTTTGCCCTGCGCCTGCTGGGCTTGCGGGAGGCCGAGGAAATTGAGGGTGAGCTCGACAAGCGCGACTTTGGCCTGTGGCTGCATGCGGTCTTGCAACGGTTTCATCTCCAGGACAGTTCGGGCTACCCACCGGAACTGCGCGCGCGGCAACTCGACCTGGCCGCCCAGGAAGAACTCGACAAGAGTGGCCTGGCGCAAGAAGAGTTTCTGCCCTACCAGGCTGCATGGCCAAGGATGCGCGACGCCTACCTGCAATGGCTGCTCGGCCACGAAGCCAGTGGCTGGCGTTATCAATCGGGGGAGACCGAGTTGCAACAAAGCCTGGACGGCTTGAAATTGCAGGGTCGACTGGATCGCATCGACCGTGCTGGCGATGGTTCACCCATGGTGATGGACTACAAGACCGAGCTGCGTGAGGTGACCAGTCGGCGCATCAAAGAGCCGCTGGAAGACACCCAACTCGCGTTTTATGCCGCACTCATGCCCGAAGAGCGACTGCGTGCCGCTTATGTCAGCCTGGTCGAGCGGGAAGCCGTGCGCAGCTTTGAGCAGCCGCAGCTGGCCGACTTGCGTGAGGCCTTGCTCCAGGGGCTACGCAGCGAGCTGGGTCGCATTGAGCTGGGTGCTGGCTTGCCCGCCCTGGGCGAAGGCCGTGTCTGCGAGACTTGTCAGGCGCGCGGCTTGTGTCGCAAGGATTTTTGGTGCAGCCCATGACCGCCGCCTATGAACGCAACCGTCAGGCCATCGCGCGCGAGGATTTTTACCGCCTGGCCTGCGATCCCCAGCGGCATGTGACAGTGGAGGCCTGTGCCGGCGCGGGCAAAACCTGGATTCTGGTCTCGCGCATCCTGCGCGCCTTGCTCGAAGGCGTGGCGCCCCATGAAATTCTGGCCATCACCTTTACCAAAAAGGCCGCAGGCGAAATGCGCCATCGCCTGTTGCAGTGGCTGGAGGAATTTTCCCAGGCCGAAGACGCCCAGCTGCTCAAGGAATTACTCAATCGCGGAGTATCGGCCGATCGGGCGGCTGAACTGATTGAGCCCTTGCGCGGCTTGCATCGGCACCTGCTTGGCCACGGGCGTGGCGTGCAGATCCGCACTTTTCACAGCTGGTTTGCCGCACTTTTGCGCACCGCCCCGCTATCGGTGCTGCAAGGCATGGGCCTGCCGGCGTCCTACGACCTGCTGGAGCAAGACGCTGGCGCTATTGCCCAGGTCTGGCGTCCCTTGATGGCGCGCCTGCTGCAACAGCCGGCCGAGCGCGCCGATTACGAGGCCTTGGTCCAGCAGTACGGGCGCAGCCAGGTGCACAAAGCCCTGGAGGCTGCGCTGCAAAGGCGGGTGGAGTTCGGCTTGGCCGATGCTGCCGGCGTGGTCGAAGCCTCGGTGCCAGAGGCTGCCAGCCTCTTTCCCGAGCTGGCTGGCTTGTCCTGTCCCGGTGAGTGGCTGCTGCAGCAGGATGTGCGGCAGCGCTGGCTGGCATGGGCGCGCTTGCTCGGGCAGGAAAAAAACACCACCCCGCAGCAGGCCGCGCAACGCATCCTGCAAACCTACCAGCAACTCGACCGGGGGGAAGTGGAGACAGCGGTGCAGGCCTTGCGCGATGCCTTGTTCGTGCAAAAAGAAGACCGGCTGAACCGGCATCTTGAAAAGATGGATGCTGCCCGTCAGGCCGAGCCCGAATTGCAACGACTGTGCCAGGCCCAGCAGCAGCATGAGGCGTGGCACTACCAGCAGCGCCTCACCCGCTTGAGCCGCTTGCTGATGGGTGAATACGCGGCGCTCAAGCGCGAGCGTGGCTGGGTCGATATGAACGATGTGGAGCAGGCCGCCCTGGTCCTGCTGAAGGATTCAGTGCTCAGTGGCTGGGTACAGCAGCGGCTGGATGTGCGCATTCGGCAGCTGCTGATCGACGAGTTTCAGGACACCAACCCACTGCAGTGGCAGGCGCTTTACGCCTGGCTGAGCGCCTACGCAGGCAGCGGCGGTGGGGCGCAGGCGCCCAGTCTGTTCATCGTCGGCGATCCCAAGCAGAGTATTTATCGATTTCGCCGTGCTGAGCCCCAGGTGTTTCGCGCAGCGCAGAATTTTGTGCTGGAAC
>JAFMJA010000221.1 GCA_017853735.1 Burkholderiaceae bacterium
CTAAAAAGGGGACTAGGGTTCGGCCAAAAACGGGCCCTTTGCTCACCAAACCGCTAGGCCGTGCTGCCAAGCACACGACGCGCGGTGTTGGCGATCAAATCATCCCGTTTTTGGACTCGAACGCGCATGGCGGGAGTTTTGAACACCACCCCTAAAGGGCAATGACTTTAAAATACACCAGTGCCCTCCACCATCCTCAATGCCGACCTGCACTGCCATTCAATTGTTTCTGATGGCACCTTGACCCCCGAAGCACTCGCCGCACGCGCGGCGGCCAACGGCGTGGAGCTCTGGGCCCTGACCGACCACGACGAGGTCGGCGGCCAGCACCGGGCCAGGGCGGCTGCGCATGCCCAGGGCATGCGTTACCTCACCGGCACCGAAATTTCAGTGACCTTTGCCGGCCAGACGGTTCATATCGTCGGCCTGGGCTTTGATGCCGATGACCAACGTCTCCAGCAAGGCTTGCGCCAGACCCGGGGTGGACGCGCACAGCGCGCGCAGGAGATGGCCCAGGGCCTGGCGCAGGTGGGCATCCGCGGGGCCTATGAGGGCGCCCTGCAGTTTGTTGGCAACCCCGACCTAATCTCGCGCACCCACTTTGCCCGCTTCCTGGTGGAAAGCGGCGTCTGCGGCGACACCCACGAGGTATTCCGCAAATACCTGACCGAAGGCAAGCCCGGCTTTGTGCCGCACCGCTGGGCCACGCTGCGCGATGCGCTGTCCTGGATTCAGGATGCCGGTGGTGTGGCGGTGATTGCCCACCCGGCCCGCTACGCCTTCACTGCCAATGAGGAGTTCGCACTGTTCACCGAATTCAAGTCCCATGGCGGGCGCGCAGTGGAAGTGATGACCGGCAGCCACAGCAGTGCCGAGTGCGTGCGATATGCTGCCATGGCGCACGAGTTTGATCTCGCCGCTTCGCGCGGCAGCGACTTCCACAGCCCGGACGAATCGCACACCGACCTGGGCAGCCTGCCCTACCTGCCTGGGGAGCTTACCCCGGTGTGGGAATTGCTGGCCGATCGCATCCAGTGAAGCAGCACCCGCATGCGCTGACCGGCATTGCCCTGGTCCTCATCGCCGTGGCCTGCTTTGGTGTTCTGGACACCACCACCAAACAGATCACCCTCACCGTGCCCCTGCTGCTGGCCCTGTGGTTTCGCTACCTGTTCCAGGCATTGATCACCACCGCAATCATGTGGCCGCAGCGTGGCAGGTCCTTGTTGCGCACCGCGCACCCCAGGTTTCAGGTGCTGCGCGGCGTGCTGCTGGTGGTCAGCAGCCTGCTGGCTTTTGCCAGCCTGCGCTATCTGCCGGTGGGCGAATTCACCGCCCTCCTGATGGTGACCCCGATTGTCATCACCCTGCTAGCTGCGCACCGCCTGCGCGAGCGCGTCTCGCCCCTGCGATGGGCGCTGGTGATCGGTGGCTTCGCAGGCACCCTGATCATTGTGCGACCGGGTGGTGATCTGTTTGGCTGGGCCATGCTGCTGCCCATGGTGCTGGTGATCACCAATGCCTGGTTCCAGATCCTGACCAGCCAGTTGGCGCGCACTGAAGACCCGGTGACCATGCATTTCTACACCGGCTGGACCGGCGCCCTGCTGGCCTCGCTGCCCCTGCCCTTCATCTGGGAGCTGCCCCAGCAAAGCGCAGAGTGGCTGGGGCTGCTGCTCATGGGGCTGCTGGCCTCGGTGGGCCACTACATTCTCATCCAGGCCTACCGGCTTGCTCCGGCGGCCACTTTGACACCCTTTCTTTATGCCCAGATTGGCTTTGCCATGTTGGGGGGCTGGCTGGTGTTCAGCCATATCCCGGACAGCTGGTCTTTGCTGGGCATGGCGCTGATTGCCGTCTGCGGTGCCACCAGTGCCTGGCTGACTGCGCGTGAAAACCGCCTGGTGCCGCAACCGGTCGAGCCCTGATGTCACAGCTCTTCGAGGTTCACCCGGACAACCCCCAGCCGCGTCTGCTCAGGCAGGCGGTGGCCTTGCTGCAGCAGGGCGGGGTGATCGCCGTACCCACCGACTCCAGCTATGCCCTGGTCTGCCACCTTGATGACAAGGCCGCGGCCGACCGCATGCGCCAGATCCGTGAAGTGGACGACAAGCACCACCTGACCCTGCTGTGCCGCGACCTGAGCGAGCTGGCCAGCTATGCACGGGTGGACAACCGCCAGTTTCGTCTGCTCAAGGCCGGCACCCCCGGGCCGTTCACCTTTATTCTTCTGGCCAGCAAGGAAGTGCCGCGCCGTCTGAGCCATCCCAAGCGCCTGACCATTGGCTTGCGGGTACCCGATCACCCCGTGCTGCGGGCGCTGCTGGCCCTCCACGACGCGCCGTTGCTGGCCACCACCCTGATTCCTGCTGGAGAATCCGAGCCGCTCAACGATGCGCAGGAGATCCGCGCGCGCTATCAGCACCAGCTCGATGGGGTGATCGATGCCGGCGCTTGCGCCCAACAGCCCACCACAGTGATCGACCTGAGCGCAGCGCAGCCGGTGCTACTGCGGCCAGGCCGTGGCAATCCGGCGACCCTGGGTCTTTGATGCTGGCCAATCGCACTGCCCACCCTGCACCCAGCGCTGGGCCCGCAGCGAGCTGACCGGCTGCACAACCGCACTCTGAGACAATCGGCTTGTGAATATTGCTCTGCTGATCCAGACTGTCCTGATCTACGCCCTGCCGGTGCTGTTTGCCATCACCCTTCACGAGGCTGCCCACGGCTATGCGGCACGCCGCTTCGGCGATGACACCGCCTGGATGATGGGACGCATCACCCTCAACCCGATGAAGCA
This sequence comes from Burkholderiaceae bacterium, assembly GCA_017853735.1. GTDB lineage: Bacteria > Pseudomonadota > Gammaproteobacteria > Burkholderiales > Burkholderiaceae_C > Hylemonella. Next base: position 2,801 of record JAFMJA010000221.1, read on the forward strand.
CATCGACCCGGTAGGCACCATCCTGATGCCGCTGCTGCTGTACTTCGCCACCGCGGGCGCCTTTCTGTTCGGCTACGCCAAGCCGGTGCCGGTGCGCTTTGACCGGCTGCACCACCCCAAGCGCGACATGGTGTGGGTGGCGCTGGCCGGGCCGGGCGCCAACTTGATCCAGGCCTTGCTCTGGGGTGCTTTGCTTTACCTGCTGACATTCGCCGGAGTGCAAGAGCGCTTTTTCATTGACATGTGCCGGGCCGGGGTGCTCACCAATGTGGTGATGTTTGTCTTCAACCTGTTTCCGCTGCCGCCACTCGATGGTGGCCGCATCCTGGTCGGACTGCTGCCCTGGCGCGCTGCCAGTGCGCTCTCAAGGGTAGAGCCCTGGGGTTTCTTCATTGTGATGGCGCTGGTGCTTGCTGGTGTGATCAGCAACTTTTGGATGCGCCCGCTGATGGCACTGACCTACGGCCTGATCGACCTGGCCCTCTATCCCTTGTCTTTACTGATTCATTGACCCCGATCGTATGAGAGCTTTACGCGTCCTCACCGGCATCACCACCTCGGGCACACCCCACCTGGGTAACTATGTCGGCGCCATCCGCCCGGCAGTGGCTGCCAGCCGTGCGCCCGGCGTGGAGAGCTTTTACTTCCTGGCCGACTACCACGCGCTGATCAAGATCGATGAGCCCGCACGCATCCAGCGCTCCACCCTGGAGATTGCCGCCAGCTGGATTGCCTGCGGCCTGGAACCCGAGCGTGTCACCTTCTACCGCCAGTCGGATGTGCCCGAGATCCCCGAACTCACCTGGCTGCTCACCTGCGTCTGCGGCAAGGGCCTGCTCAACCGCGCCCATGCCTATAAGGCGGCGGTAGACAAGAACACCCTGTCTCAGGTGGACCCCGACAGCGATGTGACTGCCGGCCTGTTCATGTACCCGGTGCTGATGGCGGCCGACATCCTGATGTTCAACGCCCACCGGGTGCCGGTGGGGCGCGACCAGATCCAGCATATCGAGATGGCACGCGACATGGCCGCCAGCTTCAACCACCGCTATGGTGAGCACTTTGTATTGCCGGAGGCGCAGATTGAGGAGGCCGTGGCCACCCTGCCCGGCCTGGATGGGCGCAAGATGAGCAAGAGCTATGACAACACCATTCCACTCTTTGCCCCGCGCGAGCAACTGAAAAAGCTGATCGCCGGCATCAAGACCGATTCTCGCGCCCCGGGCGAGCCCAAGGACACCGAAGGTTCGCCCCTGTTTCAGATCTACCAGGCCTTTGCCACCCCGGCTGAAACCGTGCAACTGCGCCAGGCCTTTGCCGAGGGTATTGCCTGGTCCGAGGCCAAGCAGATCTTGTTCGAGCGCATCGACCATGAAGTGACCCCGCTGCGCGAAAGCTACGAGGCCCTGATGCGCCACCCCGAGCGGCTGGAAGACCTGCTGCGCGCCGGCGCCACCAAGGCGCGCGCCATCGCCACCCCGTTCACCGCTCGTTTGCGCCACGCGGTGGGCCTGCGCGACCTGCGCAGCCAGGCCGCTGAGCAGAAGGAAAAGTCCAGTAAGGCCGCCTTGCCCAGCTTCAAGCAATACCGCGAAAGCGACGGCCGCTTTTACTTCAAGCTGGTCGATGCCCAGGGCAAGCTGCTGCTGCAAAGCCCCGGCTACGCCAGCCCCAAAGAAGCGGGTCAGGTGGTCAAGGCCTTGCAACAGGACGATGGCGCCCTGGCCAGCCTGCCACCACCGACCGACTCACAGGCGCTGCAACAGGCCCTGCTACAGCTGCGCGCAGCGCTGAAGCCTGACTGATCAGCACACAGGCCACTGTTACAATCACGCCTCTTGACGCCGCGGAGAGGTGGCAGAGTGGTCGAATGTACCTGACTCGAAATCAGGCGTAGGGGC
>JAFMJA010000222.1 GCA_017853735.1 Burkholderiaceae bacterium
GATGCCAGCGGCTGCACAGGCTTTGATGACTCCTGCCACTTCGGTGGTGATAGCGGGCCGTACCACGGCCAATGCCCGACCGCGTTCCCGGCGTCGCCAATCCTGCTCCCAGGCGGTCAGATCAGTTTGTGGGTCCTCATGGGTCAGCACATGGGTAGGGCCAACAATCTGTCGCAATTGTTCAAGCAGTTCGGTATGTTTGCTCATAGGGTAATTGAATCGAATGATGTTGCTAAAGAGAGTTTGCGGCGGCATGTTGCCGCAGCCGGATATGGAGGACACAAGCTAAAAAAAGCAGCAAACTGATCAGAATTTCTAGGCCCGCCAGCCACGCTCCAGGAGCGCCCTCACTGCTGGCACGCACAACCCCCTCCATGAAGTACAGCCACAACAGCAAACTGAGCCATCGGTAGGTGTACATGCGGTTTTTCAGTATTCCTGCCAAGGGCAGACAAAGTGGAACCACCTTGAGTGCCAACCAGGAGCCACCTGGGCGCAGCGGGGCCAGCCACAACTCCCAGGCCAGTCCCAGCACAATCAGGGCCAGCAGCTGGCTCACCGCCAGGGCACGGATCATTTGCAGGTTCGCTTGAAGAGAAGTAGAAGTCGAATACATGGAGGTGGCATCATAGCGGTCATGAACCCGTTCTTGCGTCTTCGCCTCCTGGCGGTGAATTTGCTCAGCTTTCCATGGGTGAGCACTTTTCAGACTCTGCGCGAACGTCTGCGGGAGGACCGTCTGGCCTTGTCGGCCAGCAGCCTCACTTTCACCACCACCATTGCCCTGGTTCCCTTGGTCACTGTGGCCTTGGCGGTCTTCACCGCATTTCCCATGTTCGCCAAGTTCCAGGAAGTGTTGCAACGGTGGCTGGTGGAGAGCCTGATTCCGGACAATATTGCCCGACAGGTCTTGGGTTATCTGACTCAATTTGCCGGCAAGGCCAACCGGCTTGGCCTGGCTGGCCTGGCAGTGTTATTCGCCACTGCCCTGAGTCTGGTCTTCACCATCGACCGCACGCTCAACAGCATCTGGCGCGTGCCAAGGCAGCGCCCTCTCGGGCAGCGTCTGCTGATTTATTGGGCCGCCATCACCGTGGGCCCGCTGGTGCTCGCCGCCAGCCTGAGCATGACTTCGTATGTGGTTTCGGCCTCCGGTGGCCTGGTCGATGCGATGCCCAAAGCCGTGCGGCTCTTGCTTGACATGGTGGAGTTCGGTTTTATTGTTGGGGCGCTGGCCGCCACCTATCACTATGTTCCGAACACACAGGTACTTTGGCGGCATGCTGTTGTAGGCGGTGTTTTTGCTGCGCTGGGCATTGAGACTGCCAAAAAATTACTGACTCTCTACTTGTCCATGGTCCCGACATATTCGATGGTTTATGGTGCATTTGCGACCTTTCCAATTCTGCTGGTCTGGATTTATCTGGCTTGGCTGACCGTTCTTCTGGGGGCGGTGATTGCCGCCCATCTGCCCAGCTTGCTGTCTGGAACGGCCCGACGAAAGCGATTGCCAGGCTGGCGTTTTCGCTTGGGGGTGGAAATTCTGCAGCTATTGCTTGAGTCCCGACTGGGGCCAGCGCATGGGCTGACTGGACTGCAGCTCTCAACCCGTCTGCATGTGGATTTGCATCAAATTCAGGACATCCTGCAGGTATTGCTGAAAATCGGATGGGTTGGTCAATTGAATGAAACCAGCAGAAATGGCCCTCCCCGTTTTCTGATCTTGGTCGATCCGCAAGAGACGCTGGCTGCACCCCTGCTGGATCAACTTTTGCTGCAGCCCGAGGGCGGCTCACAAATGCTTTGGAAAAATACGCATCTGGACTCAGTGCGACTGCTGGACATCTTGCCCAGGGCATGAGGCCGAAATGCCTGGCGTGGATCTGAAATTGAGCTTGTCCTTGTTAAGATCTATCGCCTGCGAGAAGGCATCCCAATGATTTTGAAAGTATTCTGGAGTCCTGCATGTCTGAGCGTGTTCTGGTCAATGACGCTGAAATAGCCTACCGTTTTGATGGTCCGGCTAACGGTCGGGTGGTTCTGATGAGCAACAGCCTGATGTCCAACTACGACATGTGGGACCACACTGTGCCGGCCCTGACCGATCGCTACCGGGTTTTGCGCTATGACACCCGTGGACACGGACGTTCATCAGTCACCCCAGGTCCGTATTCAATTGAAATGCTGGCAGACGATGCGGTCGGCCTGTTGGATGCGCTTGGCATCGCTCGCGCCCATGTGGTGGGCCTATCGATGGGTGGCATGATTGCCCAGCAACTTGGCGCACGCTATCCGGAGCGGGTTTTTTCCTTGGCAGTATGCGACAGCGCCAGCGAAATGCCGCCGCGCGCCATGTGGGAAGAGCGCTTGCGCATTGCTGGTGAACAGGGAATCGCCGGGCTGGTGGACGCCACCATCAAGCGCTGGTTCACCGCCTCTTTTATTGAGCGCTCGCCCCAGGAGATTGCAAAGGTACGAGCTTTTGTCATGGGTACCCCGGCTGCAGGCTACCAGGCCTGCGCCGCCGCTGTGAGAGACATGGCCCAGACCACGATGCTGCTCAAGGTCAAGGCTCCGACTCTGGTTCTGACCGGCCGGCAAGATCCGGCCTGTACGGTTGAGCAGTCCATAGTCATGCATCGCATGATTGAAGGCTCGAAACTGGTGATCCTGGAAGATGCTGCACACTTGTCCAATATCGAGCAGCCTGGCCCCTTCAACGCCGCCTTGCGTGAATTTATGGATCGCGTTGATGATGGTTTACCTAAAATTGTCTGAGTATTCGCCTCAAGACCAACCGACCAGCAGGAGATTCCCATGAAACAAGTGATGCGCCAAGTTGTATCGTTGACCCTGGCCCTCGTCGCCACCTTGGCTTGTGCCCAGGACTACCCCAGCAAGCCAATCCGGATGATCGTGCCCCTGACCGCGGGCTCCGGCGCGGATATTGCCGGACGCATTGTGGCCAAACACCTGAGCGAGGCCTGGAAGCAGCCGGTGGTGGTGGAGAACCGGCCTGGCGCCGGCGGGCAGATTGGCACCCAGGCGGTGGTCAAGGCCGAACCCGATGGCTACACCTTACTGGTTCAGTCGGCCTCGCATGCAGCCAATCCGGCAATCTACAAATCGCTACCCTATGACCCGCTCAAGGATTTGATCGATGTGGCTTTTCTGGGCATCACGCCCTATGTGATGGTGACTGCCAAAGGGGGAAGCTATCCCACTCTGAAGGCGCTGATCGATGAGGCCAAGGCCAAACCGGGTGCCATTCCCTTTGCTTCGGCCGGTGTGGGCAGCTCCACTCATTTGGCTGCTGAATATTTTGCCCAGAGTGCTGGGGTCAAGATGCTGCATGTCCCCTACAAGGGCTCACCCGAGGCCATCCAGGATTCAATGGCTGGGCGCACCTCCTTTTACATGGCCCCGATCAATACGGTCGTGGGGCAGATGAAAGAGGGCAAGCTGGCTGCGTTGGGAGTCTCCTCCAAAGATCGCTCTGTGGTCATGCCAGAGGTGCCCACCTTGTCAGAGCAGGGCTTGCGTGGTTTTGATATCACCCTGTGGTTTGGCATGTGGGCCCCTGCGGGCACACCGGCTGCGATTGTCAACAAGATCAACGGCCAGGTGACATCCATCATGCAAAGCCCCGAGGTGCGGGAGCAGTTTGCGAAACTGGGCATTGCACCCACTACCATGAAGCCAGATGAGTTTGCCCGCTTTGTGCGCGATCAGATCAGCACCAATCAGCGCATCGTCAAGTCGGCCGATATTCAGCCACTCTGAAAGCCGTACAGGCGTTCGGGGTTGCTGACCAGCACCTGGTGCCGGATGGATGGATCGGGGATCCAGGTGCTCAATATGTCCATCAAGTCCCCATCGTTGGGCATGGCGCCTTTGACCATGACATGGGGCCAGTCACTGCCCCACACGATCTGTCGTGGCGCAGCATCTAGCAGCGCATGGGCAAAAGGTACGACATCGGCATAGGGTAGTTTGCTGCCTGAGAGGCGGTAGGGGCCGGTGAGTTTGACCCAGGCGCGTCCCGCCTGCAGCAGTCGCAGCAGGGCCTGAAAACCGGCGTCTCCGATGCCCAGTTGCGTTGGCAGATATCCGAGATGACCAAACACCACATCCACAGGGAAACCAGCCAGTTGCTGGTCCAGGCGCGGAAACTCATGGACATGCAGCAAAAATTCCATGTGCCAGCCCAGGGGCGCAATGCGCTCGGCCAGCCCGCGCAATTGGTTCAAGGGCAGCACACCTTTGTTGCTTTGCACATCGACCACATTGACCCGCACGCCGCGTACGCCGGCGGCATGCATCTCTTGCAGCGCGCTGGCGCTCACATCAGGTTCCACCACAGCCACGCCGCGCCAGGCGCCTTGCATGGCGTCCAAGGCATTGAGCAGGACCCGGTTGTCAGAGCCATAGACACTGGGTTGCACCAGCACTGCGCGTGCCAGGCCCAGGGCGGTCAACATGGCGCGGTAATCGGCCAACAGGCAGTCCGGCGGCGTATAGACGCGCTCATCGCTATAGGGAAACCGCGCCGCCGGGCCCAGGATATGGGCGTGACAGTCGCAACTGCCAGCAGGTACCTTGAGTTGCGGCTGCCTCGGCGCGAAGTCGGGCGCGGCGCAGGGCGGCGCTTGGCTCACGACGGATTTTTCTTCCA
>JAFMJA010000223.1 GCA_017853735.1 Burkholderiaceae bacterium
TAACAATGTGCCAGCCAAGTCCTTGATTGAATTCATTGATCTGGCCAAGGCCAAACCCGGAGAAGTGACATTTGCCAGCGCCAGCACCTCGCAGCTGGTATCGGCAGAAATGTTGGCCAGTATGGCGGGGGTGCAGATGAGCAATGTGCCCTACAAAAGCGGACCAGCTGCCATGACCGACCTGATTGGCGGTCAGGTGATGATGTTCAGTGCAGACTTTGCCGTTACTCTGCCCCAGGTCCGGGGTGGCAAGATCCGTGGCCTGGCGGTCACCTCGACCAAACGCTCGGCGGCTATTCCCGAGTTGCCCACCGTCAACGAGGCCCTGGGTCTGAAAGACTATGAACTGATTGCTTACTTTGCGGTGTTTGCGCCGGCCGGCACACCCGCTGAGGCGGTCAACAAACTGAACCAGGCCATCAATGCGGCAGCGCAAAGCAAGGACCTGCAGGAAAAATTTGCACCCTTGGGCTTCATGGTTGAGCCTGGCACGCCAGAGGCGCTGGCACAGCGAACCCGCGCCGAAAGCACCAAATGGGCCAAGGCTATTCGCGATGCAAAAATCGAGCCCCAATGAGCCCGATGAAATGGTTCAGCTTCAGGTTGACTGACCTGGCTTAGGTGAAACCCAGCAGCCCGGCAAAGCCCTCTTCCCGGCCGGCTTTGTCCGCGCCGCAAAAGGCTTTGCACAAGCTGGGGCTGACGCGTGCGATCGACCTGGCCTTGCACCTGCCCCTGCGCTACGAGGACGAAACGCGCATCACTCGGCTGGCTGATGCACGTGAGGGCGAGACGGTACAGATTGAGGGGGAGGTGGTCAACTGCGAAGTCGCTTTCAGGCCGCGACGTCAACTGCTGGTGACCTTGCAGGATGGCACGGATACCTGTGCGCTGCGTTTTTTCAACTTTTACCCCTCGCAGCAGAAAGCCCTGGCTGTGGGGGCCAGAATCCGGGCCCGAGGAGAGTTGCGCGGGGGCTTGATGGGCTGGTCGATGATGCACCCGCAGACACGTCCAGCAGGCGGTGACTTGCCCAAGGCTTTGACGCCGATCTACCCTAGCGTTGCCGGTTTGCCCCAGCCATATTTGCGCAAGGCGGTGCTGGGCGGCCTGGCCAACGCGGATTTGTCGGAGACCGTGCCGCCGCAACTTTCGGCCAGCCTCAAACTCAAGCCCTTGTGGACGCTGCGGCAGGCGCTCGAATTTCTCCATCATCCCAAGCCTGATGTAGCGATGGTGCAGTTTGAAGACCACTCGCATCCAGCCTGGCAGCGCCTCAAGGCAGAGGAGTTGCTGGCGCAGCAGCTGTCACAGCTGCAATCGCGCCGTGAGCGAGACCGCCTGCGAGCGCCAAGCCTGAATAACTTGACGGGCTCAGGCTTGCAGGATCGACTGCTGAAAGTTCTGCCCTTTGAATTGACCCGCGCTCAAGGTCGTGTGAGTGATGAAATAGCACATGATCTGGCCGTGCCAAAGCCCATGCACCGCTTGCTGCAAGGAGATGTCGGGGCGGGTAAGACAGTGGTGGCCGCCCTCGCGGCTGCGCGTTGCATCGATGCCGGTTGGCAGTGCGCCCTGATGGCGCCAACCGAGATTTTGGCGGAGCAACATTTCCGCAAACTGGTGGCCTGGCTGGAGCCATTGGGTGTACGGGTAGCCTGGCTGACCGGCAGTCAGAAAAAAAAGGAACGGGCCGCAATGCTGGAGATGATTGCCAGCGGCGAAGCGGGGTTGGTGGTGGGCACCCATGCCGTGATTCAGGAGCAGGTGCAATTTCAAAAACTAGCCCTGGCCATCATTGACGAGCAGCACCGTTTTGGCGTTGCCCAACGCCTGGCCTTGCGTGGCAAAACCCTTGACGATGAACTTGAGCCGCACTTACTGATGATGACGGCCACGCCAATTCCCCGCACCTTGGCCATGAGCTATTACGCTGATTTGGATGTCTCCACCCTGGATGAATTGCCCCCCGGGCGCAGCCCAATCGTGACCAAGCTGGTCGCCGAACATCGGCGTGCGGAGGTGATCGAGCGAATCCGTTCCCAGTTGGCTCTGGGCAGGCAGGTTTATTGGGTCTGCCCCTTGATTGAAGAAAGCGAGGCTCTGGACCTGCGCAATGCGACCCAAACCCACGCCGAACTGACCGCTGCCCTCAATGATGGACAAGCGCTGAATGCACAAAATCCGGGCATATCCGCGATGGGTCAGGCACAGAGGGCGCAGCCAAGCCCAGCGGCCACCGATGTCATGGTCGGGCTTCTGCATTCGCGCATGCCCGCTGCCGATAAAAAAGCTGTGATGTCCCTGTTCGTACAAGGTCAGATGGGTGTCTTGGTCAGTACCACAGTGATTGAAGTGGGCGTGGATGTGCCCAATGCCACTTTGATGGTGATTGAGCATGCCGAACGCTTTGGCCTGAGCCAATTGCACCAGCTGCGTGGACGGGTCGGTCGGGGTTCGGCCGCCTCGGCCTGCGTCCTGCTGTACGCCACAGGAGAGGGGCCGCGCCTGTCCGAGTCGGCGCGCGAGCGTTTGAAGGCGATGGCCCAGACCCATGACGGTTTTGAAATCGCGCGACGAGACTTGGACATCCGTGGCCCGGGCGAATTCTTGGGCGCAAGGCAGTCAGGCGCAGCGATGCTGCGATTTGCCGACCTGGGAGTCGATGCCGATTTGCTGGCCTGGGCCCGCGCCACCGCGCCGCTGATGCTGGACAAATATCCCGAGGCGGCAGCCCGGCATGTTGAACGCTGGCTGGGCGGCAGGACAGATTTTCTGAAAGCCTGACCCAGGCCTGGCCTGGCCCGGTTTAGGGGCAATGACTTGGGCCAGTCGTTTAACGCATGCCGATCTTGAGATTGCCAAAAATACTTTGAGCCTCGCGCGGCAAGCAGCGCCAGTATTGCTCGCTGGCACGAACCTGAGCGCCTAAAGCGGCGGCGGCTTCCCAGGGCCATCTTGGCTTGTAGAGGATGGCGCGGGCGATGGCCACCAGATCTGCATCACCAGCCTGCAAAATTTCTTCTGCCTGCTGGGCTTGGGTGATCAGGCCGACAGCTACGGTAGGCAGACCACTGGACTTTTTGATCTCGCGCGCCATCGGTACCTGGTAGCCGGGCCCCAGTGTTATTTTCTGCAGGGGCGAAATTCCACCGGACGAGACATGGATGAAGTTGCAGCCCAGCGCCTTGAGGCGACTTGCCAATTCCTGGGTTTGTTCCAGGTCCCAGCCGCCCTCCATCCAATCTGTTGCCGAAACGCGAACGCCCACCGGGCCGTCGAATTCGGCTCGCACCGACTCAAAGACCTCCAGGGGAAAGCGCATCCGATTTTCCAGGCTGCCCCCGTATTGGTCGTCACGCTGGTTGGAAATTGGCGAGAGGAACTGGTGCATCAGATAGCCGTGCGCTGCATGTAGTTCCAGGGCATCGAGGCCGATGCGTTTTGCCCGCTGGGCAGCCACGCCAAAAGCCTGGCTCAACTGCTTGATCTGTGCCATCGTTAAGGCGGCAGGCGAGGTCTCTCCTGGCAACTGCGAGACAGCGGAAGGGGCCAGCGTTTGCCAGCCGCCCTGCGCTGGCGTGAGCAAGCCGCCGCCATGCCAGGGTGCGGCACTGGAGCCTTTGCGGCCTGCATGGCTGAGTTGCAGGCACACCGGCGTGGGCGGGGCATTTTTGCGAGCCCTGGCCAGCACATTACCCAGGGCCTGCTCGGTTCGTTCGTCCCACAGGCCAAGACAATGTGGCGTGATCCGTCCATCAGAGGTGACGCCGGTGGCCTCAATGGTCATCATGGCAGCGCCGCTATTGAGCAAGCTGGTCCAATGGCTCAGGTGCCAGTCGGTGGCCTGGCCCTCGTCGGCCGAATACTGGCACATGGGCGCGATCACTATTCGGTTGGAAAGGTGGAGTTCACCGCGCGGGCTGGGCAAGGCGTAGGGCGAAAAAAGCTGGCTCACAATATTCCTCATGCTGAAGATTCAATAAAGCAGCGATTCTGTCATGCTCCTGAGCTGCGCAGTAGGCAATGTCACAATTCGGTCATGACGCTGACAGAGCTCAAATATATTTTGGCGGTTGCGCGCGAGAAACACTTCGGTAAAGCGGCCGAGGCTTGCTTTGTGTCCCAGCCCACGCTGTCGGTGGCAGTCAAAAAGCTGGAGGAAGAGCTGGATGTGCGGCTTTTTGAGCGTACTGCGACCGAGGTGACCGTCACGCCTCTGGGTGAGGAAATCGTGCGCCAGGCGCAGGCGGTGCTGGAGCAGGCCGCCATGATCAAGGAAATTGCCAAGCGCGGCAAGGATCCACTCACCGGCCCCTTGCGACTGGGCGTGATTTACACCATCGGCCCCTACCTCTTGCCCGACCTGGTGTTGCAGATGATCCGCCATGTACCGCAGATGCCACTGATCCTGCAGGAAAACTTCACGGTCAAGCTGCTGGACATGCTGAGAACCGGGGAGATTGATTGTGCGATCCTGGCCGAGCCGTTTCCAGACGTTGGGCTGGCGCTCGCACCCCTCTACGACGAGCCATTTTTTGCTGCCGTTCCGAGTCAACATCCTTTGGCCCGACGGCAGAGTGTCACCGCCGAGATGCTC
>JAFMJA010000018.1 GCA_017853735.1 Burkholderiaceae bacterium
CCACCATGGTGCGGGCAGTGGTGGGGGTGCAGAAGGAATAGACCTTGAGGAATTTCTGCGGCTTGCCGGTGCGCGCCTCGAGCTCTTTGGACAGGGGCAACTCACCCACTGCCTTCATATTGCGCTCGGTGGCGATCTGGGTCAGCACCTGCTCGATGTCATTCACAGTGACGCCGGTTTTCACCTTGCGTTCCCAGGTGGTGGCCACTGCAATATCGCCACCGCTGTCGACCCAGCGGTCCCACATCTTGCTGGCTTCGGCGCCTGCACCGTCCTCCAATTTGCCCAGGGTGCTGATGGTGCCGCAGCCACTTAAGAAAGCCAGGCTCAGCACGGCTAAGCAAGCTAGAAATTGTCTTGAATACTGCACAAAAACCTCTTCAAAAAATATTGTTCTGTTGTTGCAAAAATACATCACAGGGCAGGGTATGTCGGGATGCTCACCACCTAGTCTCGCATATTGCCATACCCCGACTGATACCTGTATAGGTATTTACGCTAGGTCAAGCAACTTTCTGAAAACCAGGCTGATTGGCGGGGTTTTGCGGGCATGCCAACCGAACATGAAAAGGGCGGTGCCCACCGACCTTGGAATATGGCAAACTCCTTTTACTCCACCTCCGCAAAGCAGGGACCGAACCATGGCAAACAAATCAAGCAGCACGAGTGACCTGGCCAAGGCCACCGGGGGCGCATCCTTCAGGGCAGACCACCAGAAAGACGTGGTCAACCGACTGCGCCGGATTGAGGGACAGGTACGCGGCCTGGTGGACATGATCCATAGTGGACGACCCTGCGAGGACATTGCGCTGCAGATGTCGGCCACCCGCAAGGCGATGGACAAGGCTTTCTACCGCATGATGGCCTGCTCGGTGATCGAGGCGGTGTACGACGCCGACAACGAAGCCGGTGCCGTGGCGGAAGTGGAGCATGCAGCGCGCTTGCTGGAAAAATTTGGCTGATCAGTCAGCTCAAGCGCCCCGCCTATTCCAGCAGGCTTGAAAAATCGCAAATCACCCGGTCGGGCCGGCAAGCCTCGACCGGCTGGCCCATGTTGTAACCATAAGGCAGCAGCCAGACCGGCACACCGGCGTTGCGGGCGGTTTGCGCATCGATCGACGAATCCCCCACAAACAGGGCGCGCTCTACCGATACCCCAAACTCGCGCAGGCAACTCTGCAGGCCAGCCGGATCAGGTTTTTTGCTGGGCAGGGTGTCGCCGCTGACCACCCGGTGAAATAAAGGAGCCAGCGCATGCGCGGCGAGCAGGGCCTGGGTGAAACGCCCTTCCTTGTTGGTGACCACGGCCAGCTTGACCCCCCGCTCACGCAAGGCCTGCAGCACCTCGCGCACCTGCGGGTAGAGCTGACTGCGGCTGCCGCAGCGGCGCTGGTAATGGCGGTCAAACTCAATCGTCCATAGCAGCATTTCGGCAGATTGACGCGCCTCGTGCAGGGTGAGCCCTCGCACATGGGCAGCAGCCTGCACCAGCAGCTCGCGTGTGCCGTGCCCGATCCAGCCTGCCACCTGCTCCTGCTCAACCGCTGGCAGGCCAAAGTACAGCAGGGTGTCGTTGACCGCATCGCAGATCTCTGGGGCGGTCTCGATCAGGGTGCCATCCAGATCGAACATGATCAGCTCAAAGCCTGCTGAACGAGCTTGCGCGGGTTGCATTTTGAGATCAATAAATCTTCAAGCCTTGCCAATCACTGCGGGGCAACTGGAGGTGGGTGGAGGGGTTCAACACTGGTTTGGCAAGTTGGCAGGTTGGCAGGGCACGGTGATGCTTCAGCTTACCTCAATAGCCCTGAATTCCGCAGAATGCGGGAAGCGCTAAGATAAGCCTATGAGCAGCTCTCGCCGCCATTTTCTGCGCACCAGCTCGGCCCTGGCGGGCGCCAGCGTGTGCGCCCCACTAGCCTGGTCGCAAACCGCACCAGGTGTACAAGTGGCCCCATCGGTGGCAGCTGCCGAAGCCAAGGCGCCGCCCTTGCCCGCCATTGGCAGCTTGCTGGCGCTGCCTGAGATCAAGCTGCTAGACGGTACCGTCTTCCAACCCGCCCAGGCCAACGGTCGGGTGACCGTGATCTACTGGTGGGCCAGCACTTGCCCCTTCTGCGCCCTGCAAAGTCCGGAAATGGAAAAACTCTGGCAAGCTGAACGCAGCAAAGGTCAGAAAGGTCTGCAATTCCTGACCCTGTCGGTCGATCGCAAGCCAGAAGAGGCGCTGACCTACATGCAGAAGAAGGGCTACACCTTCCCGGCCGGGTTTGTCACTCCTGAAATTCTGCGCGCCCTGCCCAAGCCCAGAGGCCTGCCCATCACCCTGGTGCGCGGCCGCGATGGCAAGGTGTTGCAAGCCGAAAAAGGCCAGCTATTCCCCGAAGACGTCGAGTTGCTGGCCCGCTGGTCCTGACACTTTGAAAAAGATTCTTGAACGATGAGCGCGACGCTGGATGGCAAGCTGGTGGTTGCCATCTCTTCGCGCGCCCTGTTTGACTTCGAGGAAGAAAACAAGGTCTTCGAACTAGGGCGAGGCTTCAACAAGGACCGCGCCTATATGCAGCTGCAGCTGGAAAAGCTGGAAGAGCCCGCCAAGCCGGGGGTGGCTTTCTCCATGGTGAAGAAGTTGCTGGCTTTCAACGACGAGCGGGCGCAGCGGGTGGAGGTGGTGATTCTCTCGCGCAATGACCCGGTCTCGGGCATGCGGGTGTTTCGATCGGCCCAGCATTACGGACTGCCAATCGAGCGCGGCAGCTTCACCCGAGGCCAGTCGCCCTGGCGCTATCTCAAGCCCCTGCACGCCAATCTGTTTCTTTCGGCCAACCCTGACGATGTGCGCGCTGCACTGGCCGTGGGCTTTCCTGCAGCCACCGTAGCCACCCATGCCGCGCTGGCGCAGGACAACCACCCCAATGAGGTGCGCATTGCCTTTGACGGCGATGCGGTGCTCTTTTCGGATGAGGCCGAGCGGGTGTTCCAGGCGCAGGGGCTCAACGCTTTTCAGCAACACGAGCGCGACAAGGCACACCAGCCATTGATGGCCGGCCCTTTCAAGCCGCTGCTAGCAGCGCTGCACCGCTTGCAGCAGGAGGGCACGCCCACCATGCATATCCGCACCGCGCTGGTGACTGCGCGCAGTGCCCCCGCACATGAGCGCGCCATCCGCACCCTGATGGAATGGAACATCGAGGTGGACGAGGCCATGTTCCTGGGTGGACTGGCCAAGGGTGAGTTTTTGCGCGAGTTCGAACCTGATTTTTTCTTTGACGACCAGACTGGTCATATCGAATCTGCCGCCCGTCATGTGCCAGCCGGCCATGTGGACAGCGGCATTGCCAACCCTCCAGCAAAGTTCTGAGCCATGCCAAACTTGCAAAAACTGGCCGATTTCAAGGCCTTTGTCGCCCGCACCTGGGCGCTTTCCTCGCCTTACTTCAAGTCAGAAGAAAAATGGCAGGCCCGCGTCTTGCTCATTTCGATCATCGCGCTCAACCTGGGCTTTGTGTACACGCTGGTGCTGTTCAACGAGTGGAACCGCTATTTTTACGACGCGCTGCAGGAGATGAACTACCCGGTGTTCCTGGAGCAGTTGCTGCGCTATAGCGTGCTGGCGCTGATCTACATCATCATCGCGGTCTATCGCTTTTACCTGACGCAGTACCTAGAGCTGCGCTGGCGCGCCTGGATGACGCGCACTTACCTGCAGCGCTGGCTGGACCATCAGGTGTACTACCACCTGGAGCTCTCGCGTTATGCGCAACTCAAGCCCGAGGCCTCGCCTGACAACCCCGATCAGCGTATCCAGGAAGACCTTCGAATATTCACTGCCAGCACAGTGGGGCTGAGCATGGGCCTGCTCAATGCACTGGTCACCCTGCTGAGTTTTGTGGGCATCTTGTGGGGACTGAGCGGCGCCTTCAGTTTCAGCTGGGGTGAGCATGAATTCGAAATTCCCGGCTTCATGCTGTGGGTGGCCATTCTGTACTGCCTGCTCGGCAGCGCGATCACCCACTATGTGGGCCGACCGCTGATCCCGCTGAACTACCAGCAGCAGCGCCGTGAGGCCGATTTTCGTCACAACCTGGTGCGGGTGCGCGAGTACAGCGAGGCCATTGCCCTGGACCGGGGCGAGTCGGTGGAAAACCGGCAACTCAACCTGCGCTTTGACCATGTGGTCGGCAATTACCTCAAGCTGATCGATGCCCAGAAGCGGCTGACCATGTTCACCGCCACATTTGGACAGGCCTCCACCGTATTTCCTTTCATCGTGGCGGCGCCACGCTTTTTCAGTGGAGCCATCCAACTGGGCACCTTGATGCAAATCGCATCGGCCTTCAACCGGGTGCAGGATTCCTTGTCATGGTTCATCGACAACTACGATGCGCTGGCGGCCTGGCGGGCCACCACCGACCGGCTGAGCCACTTTGAAATCGCGATCCAGGCGGCCGGCCGCAAGTCTGGGCTGGATTACCAGCGCAATGACACTGCAGGCGCGGGCGTGACTGCGCACAACCTGAGCCTGGGCCTGCCCACTGGCGGACAACTGCTGTCCCAGGCCCAGTTGCAGGCCCAGCCTGGCGACAGCGTGCTGCTGAGCGGCCCTTCCGGCAGCGGCAAGTCCACTCTGTTTCGCGCCCTGGCGGGCATCTGGCCGCTGGCATCCGGGCAGGTTGAGCTGCCGCAGTCCAGCATGTTCATCCCGCAACGACCGTACTTTCCCAATGCGGCGCTGCGCGATGCACTGGCCTATCCCGAGCCCGCCAGTCGTTATGACGATGCCACCCTTCAACAAGCCCTGCGCGATGCCCTGCTGCCCCATCTGGTGGACCAACTTGATGTGGTGGATGCCTGGGGACAGAAACTCTCGGGTGGTGAGCAGCAAAGACTGGCGCTGGCACGGGTGTTCCTGAAAAAACCGGCCTGGATTTTTGCGGACGAGGCCACCAGCGCCCTGGACCACGAAGCCGAGCAGACCCTTTATGCCAGGCTGCTGGAACTGGTGCGTCAAAGCCAGGGCGCGATCATCTCAATCGCCCACCGCGAGAGCGTCGCCACCTTCCACAGCCGCAGCTGGACGCTGGAGAAACGCAGCGACGAGACGGTGGCCTTGTTTCAGTTGAAACAGAGTTAGACGAGTCGCGCCTGGCGGTACTGTTGCCAGCCGCGCAGGCGCAACTCGCAGGCCGGGCAGCTGCCGCAGCCGTAGCCCCAGGCATGCCGGTGTTGCCTATCGCCCAGATAACAGGTGTGAGTGTGCTCGATGATCAGGTCCACCAGAGCCGCTCCGCCCAAAGACTCTGCCAATCGCCAGGTGGCTGCCTTGTCCAGCCACATCAGGGGCGTTTCAATCAGGAAGCGCCGGTCCATACCCAGTGAGAGCGCCAGTTGCATGGCTTTCATGGTGTCGTCACGGCAATCGGGGTAGCCGGAAAAATCGGTCTCACAGACTCCGGTGACGATCACTTCCAGCCCGCGGCGATATGCCAGCGAACCCGCCAGGGTGAGAAACAGCAGGTTGCGCCCGGGCACAAAGGTGTTGGGCAAGCCATTGGCCTCCATCTGAAAAGCCATCTCGCGGGTGAGCGAGGTTTCGCTCACATCACCCAGCACCGCCAGGTCCAGGCAATGGTCCTCGCCCAGCCGCTGGGCCCAATGCGGAAACTGGCGCTTCAGCTCTTCCAGCACATGCAGCCGGGCATCGAGCTCCACCCGATGACGCTGACGGTAGTCAAAGGCAATGGTCTCCACCCGATCGTAGACCGAGAGTGCCTGGGCCAGGCAGGTGGTGGAATCCTGCCCACCAGAAAAAAGAACCAGGGCGGTTTTGTGCATGCCCAATGTTAAAGGCTGCCTCGGCAAGGGGACTCAGAACGTATCAACCGAGGGTGGTGATCCTTGAAACGGGAATTACTCCACCGTCACGGACTTGGCCAGGTTGCGTGGTTTGTCCACATCGGTGCCACGGGCGCAGGCGGTGTGATAGGCCAGCAGCTGCAGTGGCACCACATGCAGCAGGGGCGAGAGTGCGCCATAGTGTTCAGGCATGCGGATCACATGCAGACCCTCGCTGCTGTCAATGCGGCTGTCGGCATCGGCCAGCACATACAGCACACCGCCACGCGCGCGCACCTCGTGCAGATTGCTTTTGAGTTTTTCCAGCAAAGCATCATTGGGCGCCACCGCCACCACCGGCATGTCGCTGGTCACCAGAGCCAGCGGGCCGTGCTTCAATTCACCGGCCGGGTAGGCCTCGGCATGGATGTAACTGATTTCCTTGAGCTTGAGCGCGCCTTCCAGCGCAATCGGGTAATGCAAGCCCCGACCCAGGAACAGCGCGTTTTGCATGCGGGAAAAGTCATCGGCCCAGCTGATGATCTGCGGCTCCAGGGCCAGCACCGCCTGCAGTGCCAGCGGCAGATGTCGCATCGACTGAAGGTGCCGGGCTTCATGCGCCGCGTCCAGATGACCTCGCAATTTGGCCAGGGTAAGGGTCAGCAGGAACAGGCCCGCCAGCTGGGTGGTAAAGGCCTTGGTGGAGGCTACCCCGATTTCCACGCCCGCACGGGTGACATAGGCCAGGCGGCATTCGCGCACCATGGCGCTGGTGGCCACATTGCAGATGGTCAGGGTCTGCGTCATGCCCAGGCTTTGTGCGTGGCGCAAGGCAGCCAGAGTATCGGCAGTCTCGCCCGACTGACTGATCGTGACCACCAGGGTCTTTGGATTGGGCACAGAGTCGCGGTAACGGTATTCGCTGGCCACTTCCACCTGGGTAGGAATTTTGGCGATGCCTTCGAGCCAGTATTTGGCGGCACAGCCACTGTAATAACTGGTGCCACAGGCCAGGATCAATACCGAGTCCACCGCGCGAAGCACCGGCTCGGCCGCTTCGCCAAACAGTGCAGGCACGATGCCCTCCACCCCCTGCAGGGTGTCGGCGATGGCGCTGGGCTGCTCAAAGATTTCCTTCTGCATGTAATGGCGGTAGGGGCCCAGCTCCGCAGCGCCGCTGTGCGCCTGGACGGTGCGCACCGCTCGCTGCACCGGATGGTGGTGGCGATCAAACACGGCGTATCGGCCCAGGTGAATATCGACCAGGTCGCCTTCTTCCAGATAAACAATCTGGTCGGTAACGCCCGCCAGGGCCATGGCGTCGCTGGCCAGGTAGTTGCCCGGCTCGTCCTTGCCCACACCCAGGATCAGGGGCGATCCTGCACGCGCGCCCACCACCCGCTGTGGCTCATCGTGATGAATGACTGCGATTGCATAAGCCCCATGCAACTGGGTCGCGGCCTGCTGCACCGCCAGCAACAGGTCGCCCGCATAGAGCGAGTCGATCAGGTGGGCGATGACCTCGGTGTCGGTCTGGCTGGAAAACACATAGCCACGGGCCTGCAAGGCGGCGCGTAATTGGTCATGGTTTTCAATGATGCCGTTGTGCACCAGCCCCACCCGCGCTGGCCGCGACTCGGCTTGTTCCCCCGGTCCATGGCTGAAATGCGGGTGGGCGTTGTGCACCGCCGGCGCGCCATGGGTCGCCCAGCGGGTGTGGGCAATACCGGTCTGTCCGGACACTGTGTTTTGCGCCACCTGCGCTGCCAGCTCGGCCACGCGCGAGGTGCTGCGTGTACGCCGCAAGCCAACCGGGTCATGAACCGCAACGCCGCAGGAGTCATAGCCGCGGTACTCCAGGCGCTCCAGGCCTTGCACCAGGACCGGGACAATATCGCGGTCGGAAACTGCACCGACAATGCCACACATAGATCAAAGCTCCAGTCACCGCCCTGCGACGGTTTATCCGATCTTAGCCTGTGGCACCGCTCGCCCAGCAGAACCGCCGCACCCGCTTATTTCTTTTTCTGGGGTCGCTGCCAGTTGGCGATGGTGACTTGCCTGGCGCGGGCCAATGTCAGGACGCCAGGCTCGGTATCTTGGGTGATGACCGATCCACCGCCCACCGTGCCGCCGGCGCCAATGCGCACCGGCGCCACCAGCAGGCAGTTGCTGCCGATGTGCACATCGTCCCCAATATGCGTTTTGTGCTTGTTGGCCCCATCGTAGTTGGCGGTGATGCTGCCAGCACCGTAGTTGACCCGCTCACCCACGGTGGCGTCACCGATATAAGCTAGGTGGTTGGCCTTGGCACCCTGGGCCAGCTCGGCATTCTTGACTTCGACAAAATTGCCAATATGGACATCCGGCCCCAGGCGGGCACCTGGGCGCAGGCGGGCAAAGGGGCCGATGCGGGCATCAGCGCCCACTTCCACCCCCAGGTCCTCGCCCTCGATGCGGGTGAAAGGCTGAATCACAGCGCCGGCCGCAATACGCGCATTGCCGATGACACAGTGGGCGCCCACCTTCACCCCTTCACCCAATTCCACCCTGCCTTCAAAGATGCAGTTGACATCGATTTCCACATCCTGCGCACAGTGCAATTCACCCCGCACATCCAGCCGCGCCGGATCAGCCAGTCGCACGCCTTGCGCCATGAGGGACTGCGCCAGACGCAGCTGGTGGGCACGCTCCAGTTCGGCCAGTTGCGCCGGGCTGTTGATGCCCGCCACCTGCAAGGCGTCTTCAATACGATGGGCCAGCACCGGCACACCATCAGCCACGGCCATCTTGACCACATCGGTCAGGTAGTACTCGGCCTGGGCGTTCTTGTTGTCCAGCCTGCTCAGCCAGGGCTTGAGCAAGCGGGAGGGCACTGCCATGATGCCGCTGTAGATTTCTCTGATCTGTCTTTGATCTGGTGTGGCGTCCTTTTGCTCGACGATCGCCTGCACCGCGCCATCGGCCGCGCCAGCCTGCCGAATCACGCGGCCGTAACCGGTGGGGTCCGCCAATGCAATGGTCAAGAGCGCCAGCTTGTCGGCGCCGCCGATGGCCAGCAGCGCGCGCAGGGTTTCAGCCTGAATCAGCGGCACATCGCCTGACAGCACCACCACCATGCCATCTTCTGGCAACGCGGGTGCCGCCTGCTGCATGGCATGGCCGGTGCCCAGTTGCGGTTCCTGGCGAACAAAGTGCAGATCCGTGCCGGCCAGGGACACATTGGCCTCTACCTGCTGGGCCTCATGGCCGGTGATCACCACCACCCGGCGTGCCTGCAAGGCCGCTGCGGTGTCCAGCACATGTTGCAGCAGGGATCGGCCAGCCAGTTTGTGCAGCACTTTGGGCAGGCGGCTTTTCATGCGCGTGCCTTTGCCCGCAGCCATGACCACCACGTCCACCGGATGGTTTGTTTGAATTACATTAGTCGATGTCATGTCCCGATTCCCCCGCCTGCCGGCCTGGTTTGCTCGCATTATCAACGTCCTGGTACTTACCGCTGCACTGAGTGGCTGCAGCGCCATCCGGCTGGCCTATAACCAGTCGCCCATGATGCTCCATTGGTGGCTGGATGATTACGCGGATTTCGATGCCGAGCAGTCCAAACAGTTGCGCGATCAGCTCAAGGCCCTGCAATCCTGGCACCGCAGCCAGGAACTGCCGCTCTATGTCAATCTGCTGGCTGAAGTGCAGCAGTTGGCCCAGGGTCCGGTCAGCCATCCGCAAATCTGCCAGATCTACGAGCAGTTTCGTCCGCGCCTGCAGCGCCTGAGCGAGGAGGCGGCCACTGGGCTGGCGGTGACCGCGCCCCTGCTCAAGCCCGAACAGCTCGCCGCCATTGCCAAACAATTTGACAAAACCAACCGCAAGTGGCGCAAGGAATGGCTGGACATTACCCGCAATGAGTTGCTTGAGCTGCGAGTGAAAAAAAACCGGGAGCAGCTGGAAGACTTTTATGGGCCCCTGAGCGAGCAACAGATTTCAGTGCTGCGTCAGCTCAAAGCCGCCTCGGAATTCGATCCCCGCAAGGCCTGGACCGAGCGCTTGCAGCGGCAGGATGAATTGCTGCAGGTGCTACGTCAGCAAAGCAAGGCAAAAAACCCGGACCAGGTGGTGGCTGACATCAGGGCACATCTCAGGCGCCAGTTGATTGCCCCCGATACACCCTATCGCTCGCAGAGCGAGTTGAGGTTGAGGGAGGGATGCCGCTCGATTGCAGCAGTGCACAACATTGCCAGCGCGGAACAACGCCAGCACCTGATGCACAAATTGCAGGACTATCAGGCCGACCTGCGCGCGTTGGCCGCGCAAGCCAACAAGTCCTGAGGCAGGCAGCTAGCGAAAGTCCGGCACTGGCCACACCACGCCGTGGTCATTAAGGATGGCCTGCAGCGGTACATCATGCGCCTGGGCTTCGAAATCCGGCACAAAGCCATCGGCAAACCCCAGGCCCACGGTGAAGGGCTGGGGCTGCAGGGCCTGCAGGGTGCGGTCGTAAAAGCCGCCTCCATAACCCAGGCGATAGCCTCCCGGGCCGTAGCCAACGCAGGGCACGAACAGCAGGGTGGGCACGATCAACTCGGTGTCCTTGGGCTTGGGAATGCCATAGGCATCTTCCTCCATGGGGCAGCCCGGATACCAGGCATGGAAAGTCAGGGTTTTATGCACTTTGTCGATGACTGGAAGACCAATACGCCGAGGCTGCGGCTCCTCCAGCAGCTCGCCATCCTCTTTCCAGCGGTACAGGGCGGGCAGCGGGTCGAACTCTCCCTTGATCGGCCAATAAGCCCCAATCGTCAGGTCATCGCGCCCGATCAGCCAGCCTCGCATCACCTGCTGCAGCAGATTGTCATGATGTGCGCGATTGGGCAAGTTCAGTCGCCGCGCAATCAACTCCTGGCGTAAGGCTTTCTTCTGCGCTTTCGCCAAATCGTCTTTGGATGTGTCCATAATTCCGTCATGCAGTTCCGAGTCATTCTGACATCTTTCACCCTGGCGGCATTCCTGTGCTTGCCAAACCCCCTGTTTGCGCGAAGTAGCGGCTCCACCTCAAGCGGTGATGAGGCGGTGCTTGAAATGAGCCAGGCTTTCAAGAAAGGTGACCGCAAACGCCTGACTTCGCTGCTACCCAAAGTCCAGGGCCATGTGCTGGAGCCCTGGGCCGCTTACTGGGAGCTGGCAGCGCGCCTGCAAGAGGCGAGCAAGGAAGAAATCCAGGCCTTTTTGCAACGCTATTCCGGCAGCTACCAGGAAGACCGCCTGCGCAATGATTGGCTGCTGCAATTGGGCAAGCAGCGTGACTGGGGCACTTTCATGAGCGAGTACCCCAAGTACCGCATGGGAGACGACCGTTCGGTGCGCTGCTTTGACCTGCTGACCCAGGGCCTGTCCAGTGGCGCCGAAGTGGCTTCCCAGGTGCAGGAGTTGTGGCTGTCCCTGCGCGAACTGGACGAGGGCTGCGCCGCCGCCGCCCAGCAGCAACTCGAGGCTGGTCAGCTCAAGCCGCAAGCGGCCTGGTTGCGCGCCCGGCTGGCCTTTGAAAACGCTCGGCCGCAGGTGGCCAACCAGGCGATTGGCTTGCTGGATCCCCGATGGGCCGCCACCGTCGCGACCATTTACGCCAATCCAGTGCGCTATCTGGATGACCGCATCACCGCCCTGAGAACCCGCAGCAAGGAAATGGTCACCCTGGCGCTGATTCGTCTGGCCACCACGGATTACGAGGCCGCAGCCTTGGAGCTCAACAAGGTCCGCTGGCGCACCCAGCTCACCCAGGAGGAGCGCAGCTGGGTCTGGGGTGTGATTGGCAAGCGGGCCGCCTGGAAGCTGGCGGGTGGCACCCTCAACTACTTTTCCCATGGGCAGGACGAGTTCATGCACGCTGACCACCTGCTGTGGAAGGCCCGCTCAGCCTTGCGCTTCGGGGCTTGGCCGGAGGTGCTCAAGGCGATCCATGCCATGCCCGCTTCCATGCGCAACGAGACCACCTGGGTGTATTGGCGAGCGCGTGCGCTGCTGGCCATACCGGGCGATGCCCAGGCGCCCGCCCTGGCCAGGTCTCTGTTCGAGTCGATTGCCTCAACCCGGGGTTTTTACGAGCAGTTGGCCCTGGAGGAGCTGGGCCGGGCGATCACCCTGCCTGCTCGGCCCGAGCCCCCTTCTGCGATCGAAATGCAGGCTGCGCGCAGCGACCCCGGTCTGGCACGCGCCCTGTATGCCATCCAGATCGGGCTGCGCGCAGAAGGGGTGCGCGAATGGAACTACCAGACCAATCTGCACAGCCGCGGTGGCATGAACGATCGCGAGTTGCTGGCAGCCGCATCGCTGGCCTGTGAGCAGCAGGTATGGGATCGCTGCATCAACACCAGTGAACGCACCCGAAGTGTCATCGATATTGAGCAGCGCTTTCCCATGCCTCTCAAAAGCGCCGTGCTGCAACGTACTGCGCAGATCGAGCTGGACCCGGCCTATGTCTATGGCCTGATCCGGCAGGAGAGCCGCTTCATCATGGACGCCAAGTCAAGCGTGGGCGCCGCTGGGCTGATGCAGGTGATGCCCGCCACTGCGCGCTGGACGGCCAAGCGCATAGGCCTGAACAATTTCAAGCCGCACCATATCACCGAGCGCGACACCAATATCGCCATTGGCACCGGTTACCTCAAGCTGGTGCTGGAAAATTTCGACGGCTCCATGGCCCTGGCCGCCGCCGCCTACAATGCCGGGCCCTCACGAGCGCGCAACTGGCGTGGCCAGGACAGCGATACCCTGCTTGAGGCCGCGATCTGGGCCGAGAACATCCCCTTCAATGAAACCCGGGACTATGTGAAAAAAGTTTTGTCCAACACCACCATCTATGCTGCCCTAATTACTGGCAAGCCCCAGTCGCTCAAGGCCCGGCTGGGAAAAATCGGGCCCAGTCGGCCTGGCAGTGCAGTCCCAGAGGAAGACCTGCCATGAAAAAAGTACTGATTCTTGGCGGTAGTGGTTTTGTGGGACGACATACCTGCGAGCAGCTGGTCCGGGCGGGCTGGCATATCACAGTGCCGACCCGGCGCTTGTCCCAGGCCGCCAGCGTGCAGCATCTGCCCGGATTGACTGTGCTGAAGGCAAATATCCTGGAAGAGGCTGACTTGCGCAGCCTGCTGCCTGGTCATGATGCCGTCATCAACCTGGTGGCCGTCCTGCATGGCGATGCGGCCCGCTTCGAGCGCATCCATGTGGAGCTGCCCGCCAAACTGGCGCGCGCCTGTCAGGCGCTTGGCATCAAACGCCTGCTGCATGTCAGCGCGCTCGGTGCAGACCCACTGCAGGTCGAGCGCGCGCCATCGCTTTACCTGCGCAGCAAGTCGCGCGGCGAGGCAGTGCTTCGCGCGGCCGAGGGGCTGGCACTGACCGTGCTGCGCCCCAGCGTGATCTTTGGTGCAGATGACCGCTTTCTCAACCTGTTTGCCCGGCTGCAAAGCCTTTTTCCCTTGCTGCCCCTGGCGGGTGCGCATGCCCGTTTCCAGCCGGTCTGGGTGGAAGATGTGGCGCAGGCGATCACGCACTGCCTGGAGGACGTTCACACCATCGGCCAAACCTATGAGCTGTGCGGCCCACAGGTGATGACCCTGGCCGAACTGGTGGCACTGGCCGGAGAAGCCAGCGGTCATCCCCGCCCGATCATTGCGCTGCCGGCCCCGCTGGCCCGGCTTCAGGCCTGGCTGATGGAGCTTGCCCCAGGTGAACCCCTGATGAGCCGCGACAACCTTGATTCAATGCGCATCGACAATGTGGCCGGCGGCCAGCTGCCCGGACTGGCAGCCCTGGGCATCAAGCCTGCTGCTGTGGCTGGCATCGCCAGGGCGTATCTGGGTCAGCAAGACCCCTGGTTTGGTGTGCGCGCGCGCTGAGCGCAGAACCGGTTACGCACAACCAGTCGCTGCCTGTTGGCAGGTCAAGCTCAGGCAGGTGGTGCTTGCAGATAGGCGGCAATGCGTTGCTTGATGTCAGGCGGCGAGGCTGAGGCCACCAGATCGGCCATATCCTGGGCACGGGTGTCGGGTCTAAGCGCGTGCAGCACCTGGGCCCGGGTGGCTTCAGGCAGCGCCATCACCTGCGCCAGCACTTGCTGTTCACGCGCTGGCCAGTGGGCAGGCTCACACAAGTCGGTCAACAGGCCGGTTTCCAGCAAGCGCTGAGCGCCGGTCTTGCTGGCCGCCCCAATCAGGCCTTGCGCGACATCCGGACCGACACATTCGGCCAGCCGGCGTGAACCCAGAATCAGGCCAAAACGCGCACCAGGAAAGCGTGCCCCCAAGTCACTGCTGCCAATGCGATGGCGACAAGCCACCAGCAGGTCGGCACCCGCACCGATGGCTGCCCCATGGGCCAGGGCCAGGGTGTCGAATGGTGCGTGGGCCACGGCCTGCAGCATCTGTTCGATGCGCACAAACTGCAGCAGCAGATCAGCTTCGCTGATTCTGCTCAGGCCGCTGAAATCAAATCCCGCGCAAAAGACCGGGCCCTCCCCCTGCAACACCAGCAGCCGAGTGCTGTCCTGCTGAGCCTGTTCGATGGCGTCCAGAACGGCGCAGGCCAGTTCCAGATTGAGCGCATTGCGCTTGTCAGGTCGGTTGAGAATCAGCCGCTTGAGCGGGCCCTCTTGCCGCACGATCAGCACACTCACTGCAATTCCCCCAGAATTTCCTGGCCCTGCTCGCCCAGGCGCGGTGGCGGCCGGCGTACCGAGGCGGCGCGACCGTCAAACTTGAGCGGGCTGCCGACGGTCTGGGTTTGCACACCATTGGGCATGGTGAGTGGCTCGACCCAGCCCGAGGCCACAGTCTGGCCGTCAGCCAGAACATCGGAATAGCGGTTGATGCGAACGCAGGGCACCCCCGCCGCACTGAATTTGGCAATCCATTGGGCAGCCGGCCGTTGCTGCAGGATCGCCTCGAGCAACTCTTTGAGCGCCCCCTGGTTGGCTGCCCGCAAGGCGGTGCTGGCAAAACGCGGATCCGCTTTCAGGTGTTCGCCCTGGACGATGTCGCACACCGACTCCCACAGGGCCTGGGTGCCCGCAGCCATGACCAGGTAGTCATCCTGGGCGCGAAAGGCCTGGTAGGGCGCATTGCGTGGGTGGGCCGAGCCCAACTTGACCGGATCGCGCCCGGTGCCGAAATATTCGCTGGTCTGCAGCGCTGCAATCGCCAGAGAAGTGCCCATCATCGGCACATCGATATGCACCCCCTGGCCGGTTTCGGCCACCCGGCGCAACTGGGCGCAAATGCTCATGGCGCCATACAGGCCGGCAGTGAAGTCGGCCACCGGTACACCGCATTTGACCGGGGCGCCCTGGGCCTCGCCGGTGACGCTCATGATGCCGCTGACGGCCTGGATAGTGACATCAAAGCCGCCCTCCTGAGCACGGGGGCCGCTTTGCCCATAGGCCGAGATGGAGCAGTAAATCAGCGCCGGGTTGAGCACGTGCATGGCCTCATAGCCCAGCCCCAGTCGTTGCATGACGCCTGGGCGGTTGTTCTCAATCAGGACCTGGGCCTGGGCAATGAGTGCCCTGGCCTGGGCGTTCTGCGCCGGGTCCTTCAGGTCTAGGACAATGGAGCGCTTGTTGCGGTTGAGCGAGGCGAAGTTTTCACTGAGTCGGTCATGGTCTGGCCCGGTCATGGGAGGCCAGGCGCGCAGGGTGTCACCACTGCCGGGTGCCTCGATCTTGATCACATCCGCGCCCAGATCAGCCAGCAACATACTGCCAAAGGGACCAGCGGCGACATTGCAGATTTCGATCACGCGCACGCCTTGGAGGGGAAGTTGGGGAGTCATGGTGGTAAGAGGCAGAGACTGATGGGGTTCGCTGGATTATGACCAAGCCCCCAAACGTCCGACCCGCCCGGGTTATCCCTCACGCCGCCTGGGGATTTCTTCAAGTACGATCCGCACTGGTTAAAAAAACATTTGAGGAAATATTTCATGCTGCGAAAAAAAGTTGCCCCCATCCTTTTGGCTGCTTTCGGAGTGCTGCTGGCTGCAGGTACGGCCTGGTCTCAGGCCTGGCCAGCCCCCGGCAAGGCCATTACCTTCATCAATCCCTTTCCGCCGGGCGGCGCGGTGGACGCCTTTGGCCGTCCCCTGGCCAGACAGCTGGGTCAGCAGCTGGGTGTGCCCACGGTGGTGGACAACCGGGGCGGTGCCGGTGGCACAGTGGGTGCGGCGGTGGCTGCCAAGTCCGCTCCAGATGGCTACACCTGGTTCCTGGGCGCGGTCCATCACACCATCGCCCCCAGCATGTATCCCAAGCTGACTTATGACTTGGAGCGCGACTTTGAACCGGTCGCCATCCTGGGCAATGTGGCGCATGTGCTGGTGGTCAACCCCAAGCGCGTCCCTGAAAACACTGTGAAGGAGTTGATCGAGCGCATCCGTAAAAATCCCGGCCGACTCAATTACGCCTCCACCGGTAGCGGTACCTCGCAGCACCTGGTGGGCGAGTTGTTCAAGGGACAGAACAATCTGTTCATCACCCATATTCCCTACCGTGGCACCGGCCCGGCCCTGCAGGATCTGGTGACTGGCCAGGTCGACATGATGTTTGACACCACCGCGGGCGCTGCGCCCTTCATCAAGTCTGGTCAATTGAAAGCGCTGGCCGTCGCCAGCAGCAAGAAAGTGGCGGGTTTTGAAAATGTCCCAATCGCCGCTGAGGCAGGCGTGCCAGACTTTGTGGCTTCCAGCTGGTATGCGATCTGGGCCATCAAAGGCACACCCAAGGAGATCGTCGACCGGATGACCGCGGAGGTGAACAAGGCGCTGGCCAGTCCCGACATCACCGCCCGCTGGCGTGATCTGGCTGCCACGCCAGGAACCCTGGATCGGGCTGAGTTTGCCAAGTTCATCAACAGCGAGATCACACGCTGGCGTGAAGTGGCCAAACGGGCCAACGCGAAACTAGACTGAGGCTGCCGGGCGGCGCGTCGCCCGGCGAGCACCGGCGGCGCGGCAAACCGATCGGGCTAAACTGCCGCCATGGACATATACATGGTGGGCGGTGCAGTCCGCGATGCCTTGCTGGGCTTGCCAGTCAAGGATCGCGACTGGGTGGTGGTGGGCGCCACCCCCGAAGCCATGAGCAAGCTTGGCTATCAGCCGGTGGGCAAAGACTTTCCGGTATTTCTCCATCCCCAGACCAAGGAAGAGTATGCGCTGGCACGCACCGAGCGCAAACAGGGCCGTGGCTACAAAGGATTTTCGGTACAAGCCGCTCCCGATGTGACGCTGGAAGAAGACCTGGCGCGCCGTGACCTCACCATCAACGCCATTGCCATCCACGCCAGCCAGTGCCGCCCCGATGGCAGCTTTGATGTCGCTCATCTGAGCGACCCCTACCACGGCCTTCGCGACCTGGAACAGAAAGTCTTTCGCCATGTGACCCCGGCTTTTCGCGAGGACCCGGTACGCATCCTGCGGGTGGCAAGGCTGGCCGCGCGCTTTGCAGACTTCTCGCTGGCAGAAGAAACTCTGAACCTGATGCAGCAGATGGTGCAGGATGGCGAGGCGGACCACCTGGTAGCCGAGCGGGTCTGGCAGGAGCTCAGCCGCGGCCTGCTGGAACACAAGCCTTCGCGCATGTTCGAGGTGTTGCGTGCCTGCGGTGCTCTGCGCAGGATCCTGCCCGAGCTGGACCGACTCTGGGGGGTGCCCCAAGGCGCTGAGCATCATCCTGAAATCGACACCGGCGCGCACATGATGCTGGTGCTGGACATGGCGGCCAGCCTGAACGCCCCCTTGAGCGTGCGCTTTGCCTGCCTGGGCCATGACCTGGGCAAGGGCACAACCGCTGCCGAAATCCTGCCCCGTCATATTGGCCACGAAGAACGCAGCGTGCGTCTGCTCAGGTCGCTGTGTGAACGGCTGCGCGTGCCGGTCGATTGCCGCGAGCTGGCCACGGTGGTGGCGCGCGAACATGGCCATATTCACCGCAGCGCTGAATTGGGGCCAACCGCGCTGCTGCGCCTGCTGGAGCGCTGCGATGCGCTGCGCAAGCCCGAACGCTTTGGAGAAATTCTGCTGGCCTGCGAATGCGATGCCCGCGGCCGCCTGGGCAAGCAAGACCAGCCCTATGCACCCGCCAGGCGCCTGCAGACCGTGCTGGACCTGGCGCTGGGCGTGGACACCACCCCGATTGCCGAACACGCCGTGGCGCAAGGACACACCGGCCAGCAGATTGGTGAAATCATCCACGGAGCGCGCGCCAAGGTGCTCGCACAGCACCTGGGAATACCGCATGACTGAAGCCTCTTTGGTACGTGGGGCCTGCCCGCACGATTGCCCCGATACCTGTGCCCTGCTGACCCGGGTTGAAGAAGGACGCGCGGTCAAGGTGATGGCCAACCCGGCGCACCGGCACACAGACGGCGTGCTGTGCACCAAGGTGTCGCGCTATACCGAGCGCACCTACAGCCCCGAGCGGGTGCTTTACCCGCTGCGACGCACTGGCCCCAAAGGCAGCCGGCAGTTTGAGCGCATCAGCTGGGAGGCAGCGATCGCTGAAATCGCGCATCGCCTCCGATCCATTGCTGCGCGAAATCCGCAAGCCATATTGCCCTACAGCTATGCCGGCACCATGGGGCTAGTCCAGGGCGAAGGCATGGCCGCTCGTTTTTTCCACCGGCTCGGCGCCTCCAAGCTAGACCGGACCATCTGCTCGGCCGCTGGCGGCGCGGCTTTGACCCATACTTTTGGCAGCAAGGTCGGCATGCGCGTGGAGTTTTTTGCCGAAGCCAAGCTCATCCTGATCTGGGGCAGCAACCCGATCACCAGCAGCGTGCATTTCTGGCGTCTGGCCCAGCAAGCCAAGCGTCAGGGTGCAAAACTGATCTGCATTGACCCGCGTCGCACGGAGACTGCCGAGAAATGCCATGTGCATCTTGCCTTGCGTCCGGGTACCGATGCGGCACTGGCGCTGGCCATGATGCACGAGCTGATCGTGCACGACTGGCTGGACCATGACTACATCGAACGCCATACCGAGGGCTGGACCCAATTGCGCGAACGTGCGCTGCAGTGGAGCCCTGAGCGTGCCGCGCAGATCTGTGGCTTGGAGGCGCAACAGATCCGGGACCTGGCGCGCGACTATGGCGCATGCGTTTTGCGTGGCGAACCGGCAGCGATCCGTCTCAATTACGGCATGCAGCGTGTGCGTGGTGGTGGCAATGCAGCCCGCGCAGTGGCCTGCCTGCCAGCGCTGATCGGTGCCTGGCGGCATCGTGCCGGTGGTGTCCTGTTAAGCAGTTCTGGAGACTACCCAATTCAGGCTCAGGCCCTGTACCGACCCGATCTGCTGGGCCAGCACACACCTCGCACGCTGAATATGGTCAGCCTGGGCGATGTGCTGCTGCACCCGGGCGATGCGCAATGGGGACCCAAGGTGGAGGCGCTGGTGGTCTACAACAGCAACCCGGCGGCTGTGGCCCCCGAGTCAGGCAAGGTGGTGCAGGGCTTGA
>JAFMJA010000224.1 GCA_017853735.1 Burkholderiaceae bacterium
GAACCCTCGTCTAAAGCTTGGGAAGCTGCCGTTCTACCATTGAACTACACCCGCGTGAGCTCCAAGTTTACTAGAGGATCTTGACGCTGGCGCGCTCCGAACTTGCTTGATACCATCGCAGCATGAAGGTGCTTTCCCTCTTGCCCCTGGTTGACTGGCTGGCGCTGGGGTGTTTTTTTGTGCTATGGGTCGGTTACGCCCTGTTTGCCAAGCGCAGGGCGGAGCGCGATGGCTCGCTGATTGCCACCACCAACCGTTACCGTGGCTTCTGGATGATGCAAGCCACTGCCCGTGATCCGCGCATGCTCGACGGGTTGATTACCCAGACCATGTCGCAGACACCGGCTTTCTTTTCCTCCACCACTCTGCTGATCATTGGCGGCCTGTCAGCCTTGATGGGCACCACCGATCGCGCTGCGGAACTGGTGCGCGAAATTCCCTTCGCGCAAGCCACGCCGATGCTGGTGTTTGAGCTCAAGATCCTGATGCTGATTGGCATCTTCACCTATGCTTTTTTCCGTTTCACCTGGTCGATGCGGCAATACACCTTTGTCGCGCTGATCATCGGCGCCATGCCACCGGTGGATGATTTCGCCTCGGGTCAGTTCGATCGAAAAGCCTATGCCGAACGTGCGGCCGCCCTGGTCGGTCTGGCGGCGGAAACCTTCAACGACGGCCTGCGCGCCTATTACTTTTCTTTCGCCGCCATGGCCTGGTTTTTCTCCCCTCTGGCCATGGTCCTGGGCACCTCATTGGTGGTGCTGATCCTCTACCAGCGCGAGTTTCGCTCCGAAGTGCTGCACATGCTGCAGGATTGAGCCGACCAAAAAACCAATGGCCCCATCAGGGGCCATTGGGCGGCAGTCTGGTCTGAATGTCCTACTTAAGAATGTCGCCGACGCAGAGGTACTTCAACTCGACATAGTCGTCCATGCCGTGGTGTGAGCCCTCGCGGCCCAGGCCCGACTGCTTGACGCCGCCGAAGGGCACATGCTCGGTGGCAATGATGCCCACATTGATGCCCACCATGCCGTACTCCAATGCCTCACTGACACGGAAGATGCGGCCAATGTCACGGCTGTAGAAATAACTGGCCAAGCCAAAGACGGTAGCGTTAGCCGCGTCGATCACGTCCTGCTCGTTCTTGAAGCGGAACACCGGCGCAAACGGGCCAAAGGTTTCCTCCGTGGCACACAGCATGTCGGAGGTGGCATTGGCCAGCACCGTGGGCTGGAAGAACTGCGCGCCCACATTGGTGGCGCGTGCACCACCAGTGAGCACCTTGCCGCCCTTGGCCACGGCATCCTGCACATGGCGCTCCACCTTGTCGATGGCGGCGGGCTCGATCAGCGGCCCCTGAGAGACGCCATCGAGAAATCCGTTGCCAATCTTGACCGCGGCCACCTTGGCGGCGAATTTCTGCACAAACTCGTCATACACCCCATCCTGCACATAGATGCGGTTGGCACATACGCAGGTCTGGCCAGCATTGCGGTACTTACTGGCCATAGCGCCTTCGACGGCGGAATCCACGTCGGCATCGTCAAACACAATGAAAGGCGCGTTGCCGCCCAACTCCAGCGACATCTTTTTCACCGTCGGCGCACTTTGCTGCATCAAAATGCGGCCGACCTCGGTGGAGCCGGTAAAGCTAATGTGACGCACCACCTCGCTGGCACAGAACACCTTGCCCACCGCAATGGAGTTGTCGCTGTCAGCCACGATCATGTTGAGCACACCGGCAGGGATACCCGCCTGGATGGCCAACTCGGCTGCCGCCAGGGCGGTCAGCGGAGTCAGTTCGGCGGGCTTGATGATGACCGGGCATCCAGCGGCCAGGGCCGGGGCGACCTTGCGGGTGATCATGGCCAAGGGAAAGTTCCAGGGTGTAATGGCCGCGCACACTCCAATCGGCTGCTTGATCACCATCAGGCGACGGTTGTTGTCCCACTGTGGCAGGGTCTCGCCATTGACACGCTTGGCCTCCTCGGCAAACCACTCGACAAAGCTGGCGCCATAAACCACCTCGCCCTTGGCTTCTGCGAAAGGCTTGCCCTGCTCTGCGGTCATGATGCGCGCCAGGTCGTCCTGGTTGGCCAGCAACAGTTGAAACCATTTGAGCAGGATGGCATGGCGCTCCTTGCCAGTCTTAGCGCGCCAGGCAGGCCAGGCCGCATTGGCCGCGGCAATGGCCTGTTCAGCCTCCGCTGGGCCCAGATTGGCCACATCGGCAAGCTTGGTACCGTTGGAGGGATCGAGCACCTCGAAGCGGCTCTTGCCTGTCACCCACTGGCCATTGATCAGGCCATCGGTCTTGAGCAAGGAGGGGTCCTTGAGCAGGGAAAGGGGGGAAGTCTTCATGTCCACGAGAGCACCTCATCTAGATTGGCTGGGAAAGAGCGACATTGTGCCAGCTTCCACTGCCTGGCGCCTAAGGCAGCGCAACCGGTCAACAGCACATGCAAACTTATAATCACTCGCTCTAGCTAACCCAGCTGTCACGCGCCTGTACGGCCCGCCTTCCACCATGAGTCAAGCACTTTTTTCTGTCGCCGACATCCGCAAGACCTTTCTGGACTTCTTTGCCGCCAAGGGCCATACCGTGGTCGCCTCCAGCCCGCTGGTGCCAGGCAATGACCCCACACTGATGTTCACCAACTCCGGCATGGTTCAGTTCAAGGATGTGTTTCTGGGCTCTGACAAACGCAGCTATGTGCGCGCCGCTTCGGTGCAGGCCTGCCTGCGCGCCGGCGGCAAGCACAACGACCTGGAGAATGTGGGCTACACCGCGCGCCACCACACTTTTTTCGAGATGCTTGGCAACTGGAGTTTTGGCGACTACTTCAAGCGCGAATCGCTCAAGTGGGCCTGGGAACTGCTGACCCAGGTCTACAAGTTGCCACCCGAACGGCTGCTGGCCACCGTTTATGCCGAGGACGACGAAGCCTACGACATATGGACCAAGGAAATCGGCCTGCCGCCCGAGCGGGTGATCCGCATCGGCGACAACAAGGGCGGGCGCTACAAGTCAGACAACTTCTGGATGATGGCCGACACCGGGCCGTGCGGCCCCTGCTCGGAAATCTTCTACGACCATGGCCCGGAGATTCCCGGCGGCCCGCCCGGCAGCCCCGATGAAGACGGCGACCGCTTCATCGAGATCTGGAACAACGTGTTCATGCAGTTTGACATGAAGGAAGACGGTTCGGTCACGCCGCTGCCTGCGCCCTGTGTGGACACCGGCATGGGCCTGGAGCGCCTGGCTGCCATCTTGCAGCATGTGCACAGCAATTACGAGATCGACCTGTTTGATGCGCTGATCAAGGCCGCCGCGCGCGAGGTGGGCATCAAGGACCTGGGCAACCCGTCCCTGCGCGTGATCGCAGACCACATCCGCGCCACTGCTTTTCTGGTGTCGGACGGGGTGATTCCCAGTAACGAAGGCCGCGGCTATGTGCAGCGGCGCATCGTGCGCCGCGCCATTCGCCATGGCTACAAGCTGGGCAAGAAGACGCCTTTTTTCCACAAGCTAGTGGCTGTGCTGGTCCGTCAGATGGGCGATGCTTACCCGCGCCTGAAAGAGCAGGAACAACGCATCACCGAAGTGCTCAAGGCGGAAGAAGAGCGCTTCTACGAGACCCTGGCCAATGGCATGGAGATCCTAGATGCCGCCCTGGCCAATGCCCAGGTGTTGCCAGGCGAGGTGGCTTTCAAGTTGCACGACACCTATGGCTTTCCGCTGGATCTGTCGGCCGATGTCTGTCGTGAACGCGGCCTGTCTGTGGACGAGGCCGGTTTCCAGCTTGCGATGGACAAGCAGAAGGCACAGGCGCGCGCCGCCGGCAAGTTCAAGATGGACAAGGCACTCGATTACAACGGTGCCAGCAACAGTTTTGTCGGCTATGAGCAACTGGCCAGCAGCGCCAAGATCGTGGCGCTTTATGTTGATGGCGTGGCCACTGCGGCCTTGAAATCGGGCCAGAGTGGAGTGGTAGTGCTGGACACCACGCCCTTCTATGCCGAAAGCGGTGGCCAGGTGGGCGATGAAGGCGTGCTCACCAGCGGATCGGCCCGCTTTGAAGTGACCGACACCCAGAAGATCAAGGCTGATGTATTTGGCCACCATGGCACCCTCAGTCAGGGCACGCTCAATGTGGGCGACCATGTCAGCGCCCAGGTGGACTTAGGCAAGCGCGCAGCCACCATGCGCAACCACTCGGTCACCCACCTGATGCACAAGGCCTTGCGCGAAGTGTTGGGCGATCATGTGCAGCAGAAGGGCTCGCTGGTGAATGCCGAGCGCACCCGCTTCGATTTTGCCCACAATGCCCCGTTGACCGAGAGCCAAATTCTGCAGATCGAGCGCCGAGTCAATGAAGAAATTCTGGCCAACAGCGCCACCCAGGCACGGGTGATGGACATCGAGGCGGCGCAGCAAACCGGCGCCATGATGCTGTTTGGCGAAAAATATGGCGACACCGTGCGGGTGCTTGATATCGGCAGCAGCCGAGAGCTGTGCGGCGGCACCCATGTGCAGCGCACTGGTGACATCGGCCTGTTCAAGGTGGTGGCCG
>JAFMJA010000225.1 GCA_017853735.1 Burkholderiaceae bacterium
TTCAAGGGCACCAAGTTCCGTGTCGGTGGCTTTGCTGGCAAGGTGGTCGAGCGCATCGGTGGCGTGCCGCAGAACATCCCCGGTGGCGAGATCTACCAAGCACTGGAAAAAGGCACCATTGACGCTGCCGAGTGGGTGGGCCCGTATGACGACCTGAAACTCGGTTTCTACAAAGTGGCCAAGAACTATGCCTATCCGGGCTGGTGGGAAGGCGGCCCGCAGCTTGAGTTGCATGTGAACACCAAGGCCTATGACAGCCTGTCCAGCGAGTACAAAGCCATCATCAGCGCTGCAGCGGCCTATGCCCATATGGACATGCAGGCCAAGTACGATGCCAGGAATGCGGCTGCACTCAAGACCCTGGTCGCTGGTGGCGCCAGGTTGTTCCCCTTCTCCAAAGACCTGATGGACGCTGCGTTCAAGGAAGCCATGGCGCTTTACAGCGAACTGTCTGCCAAGAACCCGAACTGGAAAAAGGTCTACGAGGACTATTCCAACTTCCGCCGCGAGGCCAATGTCTGGTTCCGCTTCACCGAGGCGCGCTTTGACAGCTATATGCAGTCGGCCAAGCTCTGAACTGGTTGTCCGCCTCATCAAAAAGCCCCGCACTTGCGGGGCTTTTTTGATGCAGGGTTATTTTGAAGTTATCAGTGGACGAGGTTCTGTCTGCTATTTCTTGTCACGGGCCATCGATTCGAGCAGGGCCTTCATCGGGTCCTCCTCTTTGTCGGGGGCTCCGTCCTTGTTTTCCCCATCGGCATTGCCATCAGCGTCAGATTCCCGGCTGGCAGCTTCTTCCGCAGCTTCTATTTGCATCTGCTCCAGCACCTGGGTGGCATCGAGCTTGACTCCCTCATCCATGCCAATGGTGACCAGGCCCGGATAGAGCATCACCATCACCACCATGATCAGTTGCAGCACGATGAAGGCGACCGCGCCTTTGTAAATTTCCATGGTCTGGACCGCGGGGATGGTCTGGCCAGTGATGCGATCCTTGTAATCGGCCTTGGCCGCCACACTGCGCAGATAGAACAGGGCAAAGCCAAAGGGTGGGGTGAGGAAGGAGGTCTGCAGGTTCATGGCAATGATCACCCCAAACCAGATCATGGCCTGATCAGCGGTCATGCCAGGAAACAGACCGGGCAGAATTTTCTCGGCCACCGGGGCCAGCAGCGGGATCACGATGAAGGCGATCTCGAAGAAATCGATGAAGCAACCCAGGATGAACACCAGGATGTTGACCACGATCAGAAAGCCCCAGGCACCGCCAGGAATCTGCTTGAACAGGTGCTCGACCCAGATATGCCCATCGGCTGCATTGAAGGTGAAGCTGAAGACCGTGGAGCCGATCAGGATGAACAGCACAAACGAGGCCAGCTTGGCGGTGTTGTCCAGCGCCTGCTTGAGCAGGGGCATATCCAGCCGACGCTTGAACAGGGCCAGGATCAGTGCACCCAAGGCACCCATGGCGCCACCCTCAGTGGGCGTGGCCACACCCAGGAAGATGGTGCCCAGCACCAAAAAGATCAGGATAAGCGGCGGCATCAGCACAAAGGTCACCTGCTCGGCCAGACGCGACAGCAGGCCCAACTTGCTCACCCGGTTGGCAATGGCCAGCGCCAGGCCGGTGAGGGAGGCCAGGGTCATCGACAGAATCACAATTTCGTCGCCCGGCGAGGGCATGTCGCGCTCGAGCCAGGCGGTCATCACCCCGTCATGCGCGCGCGACCAGGCAAAGCCCACGATGGCGCACAGCGCAAACAATACGCCCAGCGAGCGGTGGCCGGAGTTGCCATTGGGCTCGCGGTAGATGCGCGCCTCCGGCGGTAGGGCCGGCACCATGGAAGGCCGGATCAGCGCCACCGCGACCACGAAAATGATGTAGAGCCCCACCAGCAAGAGGCCGGGAATGAGCGCGCCAGCATACATATCACCGACCGAGCGACCAAGCTGGTCGGCCAGCACAATCAGCACCAGCGAGGGCGGAATGGCTTGCGCCAGCGTGCCCGAGGCAGTGATGGTGCCGGTGGCGATGACGCGGCTGTAGCCATAGCGCAGCATGATGGGCAGGGAGATCAGGCCCATGGAAATCACTGCGGCAGCCACCACCCCGGTGGTCGCTGCCAACAGCGCACCCACCAAAATCACGGCAATGGCCAGGCCTCCGCGCACCGGACCAAACACCTGGCCCACCGTTTCGAGCAGATCCTCGGCCATACCCGAACGCTCCAGGATGATGCCCATGAAGGTGAAGAAGGGGATGGCCAGCAGGGTGTCGTTCTGCATGATGCCAAAGATGCGCAGGGGCAGTGCCTGAAACAAGGTGGCTGGAAACAGGCCAGCTTCCATGCCGATGTAGCCAAAGCCCAGGCCGGTCGCAGCCAGGGCAAAGGCTACAGGGAAGCCGGTCAGCAGCAGGACCAGCAGGCCCACAAACATGATGGGCACAAAGTTCTGCGCCAGAAAAGAGGCTTCCATTTATTTGTCTCCCGCCAGTTTGCGTGCAGCCAGGGCTTCGAGCTCCTGTGCGTGTTTCAGCTCATCGCTCTTGTGGCTATGGTCTTCCAGGCTGTCAGGCATCAATCCGCGCAGAAAGGCGATGCGCTTGATCAATTCGGCCAGGCCCTGCAGCATGAGCAGGCTGAATCCCAGCGGCATCAAGGCATAGGCAGGCCAGCGAATCAGGCCGCCTGCGTTTTGCGACATCTCGCCGGTGTTGTAGGCCTGCACAAACAGAGGCCAGCTCAGTGCGATGCAGATCAGGCAGAAGGGCACCAGCACCAGCACGATGCCCCCCACGTCAATCCAGTTGCGCGCGCGCGCGCTCAGGCGGGCGGAGAGAAAATCGATGCGGACATGGGCGTTCTTGAGCAGGCCATAGCCAGCACCCAACATGAACACGCCGGCGAACAGGTACCACTGGATTTCGAGCAGCGCATTGGAACTTGTGCCAAAGGCCTTGCGCACAATGGCATTGCCCGCGC
The DNA here is from genome assembly GCA_017853735.1 of Burkholderiaceae bacterium. Classification (GTDB taxonomy): domain Bacteria; phylum Pseudomonadota; class Gammaproteobacteria; order Burkholderiales; family Burkholderiaceae_C; genus Hylemonella. The sequence continues at coordinate 2,985 of JAFMJA010000225.1, forward strand.
TGATCAGCGTGGTGGCCAGCACCAGCCACATGGTGAGCCTGCCAATCCGGCTGCTTAGGCCATCCACCAGGCCAGTGAGTTTGAGTAAGGCTTGCATGTTCACTCCAGGTTGGACAGTTCTTCTCTCAGGGATTGACCGAAAGCATGTGTTCAATTGCAGACGGCTCTGCCGGATGTGCTGACAGATTCTACGGTGATAAGCACAAAGTCAGGTCGCTAATTCATACAGTGGAAACACTTAGAGACCAATTGCTGCAAATGCAAAAAAACATTTGCTCAAGGGCTTTACTTGGCAAGCTTGGCGCGGGTCAGATCCTGTTTGCTTGCGTTCACTTTTTGGGTGTAGTTTTTGTCTGGCTGGCTTGTTTGCTGTCTCGATAGCGCCACCAGGGCAGGGTGCGGCGGAGCGACTGCACCATGCCAGACTGCTGCGCAGCCTGGTAGCCGGGCAGCCCCAGCAGGGTTTGCTGCCAGTGCGGGCTCATCAGCAGAGCGCGCAAAATTTTCACCGCCGGCTCTTCCAGCGCGGACCTGAGGCAGGCCAGGTGATAGTCCTCCTCCACCAGCCGGATGAAGTCCAGCCCACGGGCCCGCGCAGCTGCTTCGATGCCCAGCCCGGTATCGGCCTGCCCTGAGGCAATGGCCTGGGCGATAGCTGCATGCGAGGGCTCAACCCGGTCATAACCCCGGATCTGATCTGGGGTGAGGCCGGCACCAGCCAGCAATTCTTCAAGTAGCACACGCGTGCCGGTGCCCAGTGCGCGATTCACGAAGCGCATCCCGGGGCGGGCGAGATCAGCCAGGCATTGCAGCCCTAGCGGGTTGCCCGGCGCCACCATCAGGCCCTGGGTACGCGAGGCAAAGCCGATGATCTTGTGCAGCCCGGGCTTGAGCAGGGGTTTGTAGCTGCGCTCGGCCAGCGAGCCTTTGGCGGGCGCGCGGGTGGTGTGAAAGCCGGCCAGCACGCAGCGGCCCTCGTTCAAGGCACGGATCGCGTCGACGCTGCCGACAAAGCGAATGTCCAGGTGCAATTGGTGGTGGGCGGCGGCATGTTCGCGCAGGGCCGAGAGGGCATCGTCATGGCTGGCATAAAGGGTCAGGGCATGGGTGCCTTCATCAAAAGCCATGGCATAAACACGCTCCAGGTCGGCGCGCAGGGCTTCGATCTGCGGCGCCAGCCGCGCCTGGGCTTGCCGTTCGGCCCAGAGCAGCTTGCGGCCCAACTTGCTCAGGCGGGCGGCCTGTCCTTTTTCCCACACGATCAGTTCATGGCCCAGCTCGGCCTCCCAGCGTTTGAGCTCGCCCCAGACATGGCGGTAGGACAAACCCAGCTGCCGGGCTGCACCCGAGATGGAGCCGCTGTCCTGCACCGCGTGCAGCAGGTCCAGCATCGGGTTGCGCACCAGCCCTGGCTGCGCTGGCGCCTCCGGACCGAAGCGGTAGTGAAGTTCTAGCTTATGCACTGCGCAACATATCGCCTTGAGTAACGGTGACAGCTACGATACCCGATTCATGTCCACCATTACCGAAAGCGCAGCCAGCGCCCTGCAGCTGCTGATCCCTCCCGACAATGTGCTGCTGTCCA
>JAFMJA010000019.1 GCA_017853735.1 Burkholderiaceae bacterium
AGTGACCGCAGTGGCGAACGGGCGTGGATAACCCTTTTTCTCCATTTCCGGGATGAGCACCGAGCCGATCGAGGCAGTGTCGGCCACTGAAGAACCGGATATAGCGCCAAAAAAGGTTGAGGCCATGATGTTGACCAAAGACAAACCGCCGCGAATAAAGCCCACCAACACCCCGGCAAACGCCACCAACCTCCGGGCCATGCCACCTTCAGCCATGATGGCGCCTGCCAACACAAAAAAGGGTATGGCCAGCAGGGAAAATTTGTTGACGCCCGAGGCAATCTGTATCATCACCGCGTCCAGTGGAATATCGATCCACCAGGCTCCCACCAGCGCAGCCATGCCCAGTGAATAGGCGATTGGCACGCCGATGATCATGAAGAGCAGAAAGCTGCCAATCAGGACCAGGGCATCCATGTCAGAGCGCCTCCTGTTTCACCACCGGTCGGGCATCCTGCAGGCCATAAATCCGGCGTTCAAGCACAAACAGCAAGGTCACCACGCTGCCTAGCGGCAAGGCGGCATAGGTCACCCCCACTGGCAGCCAGGGTAATTCGCTGATGGTCTGGCCCATGGTGAGGATACACAGGCGCGCACCGTACCATGCCACAAAGAGGCTGGCTGAACCCACCAGCAAATCAGCCAGCAGTCCGGCGAGCTGGCGCAATCCCTGGGGCAGGCGTTCTGTCAGCAGGGTCACACCAATATGCGCGTTGGCCCGATAAGCAGCTGCGGCGCCGATGAAGCTAAAAACAATCATCAACAGAATGGCAATGGGTTCCGGCCACTGAGCCCCCGTTCCCAGCACATAGCGCGCAAACACGCCCCAGGGAATGATCAGCGCCATGAAGAAGATCGCCGCACCGGCCACCCAGACACTGGCCAGGTACAGGCGATCCATCCAGCGCACATAGGCTGGTGTTGTCAATTCGTATCCTTCAGGACCGGGCAGCTTTTACTTGACCGCCTCAATGCGTTTCATCAGCTCAGCAAACTGGGCGCCATACTTGGCGCGTACTGGCGCTGTGGCGTTGAAAAAAGGTCTGCTGTCAAATTCAATGAATTCAACACCTTCGGCCTTGAGTTTTCCAGTGTAGTCAGCCACCGCCTTGTCCCAGAGCATCCGCTGCTCCATCTGTGCCTCGCGCGCGGTCTTTTTCACCAGGGCCTGATCTGCCTGCGAAAGCTTGTCCCAGGTGGCTTTGGACATCACCAGGATTTCCGGAATGATCAGGTGGTTGGTCTGGGTGTAATATTTGGCACCGGCTTTGAAATGGTTGGCGGTGTAAAGACTGGGCGGATTATTTTCGGCCCCGTCGATGACACCCGTCTGGATGGCGGTGAATACCTCGCCATAGCCCATGGCAATGCCGTTGCCGCCCATGGCATTCATGGTGTCCACAAACAATGGATTGCCCATCATGCGGATCTTTTGCCCCTTAAGGTCTTCAGGCTTGCGCACCGGCTTCTTGGTGTAGAGACTGCGGGAGCCGCCATCCATCCAGGCCAGGCCAATCATCTTGGCTGGCGACGCGCTGATCTTGTCCAACAACTCCTGCCCAATCGGGCCATCGATGACTGCGCGCATATGGGCAATATTGCGGAATACAAAGGGCATATTGAACACATTCACCTCAGGTACCACCGGGCCTACCGGACCCAGCGACGTGCGCAAAATCTGGATCGCACCCACCTGGGTCTGCTCGATCATCTCCTTCTCACCCCCCAGCACACTGCCCGGGAACATCTGGAACTTGATGCGGCCGTTGGTGGCGGCTTCCAGTTTTTTGCCCATGCTCTCCACAGCGACCACCGTAGGGTAACCCGGTGGGTGGACATCCGCAGCCTTCATGGTCTGTGCGTGCGCAGTCAGGATGGCTGCGGCAGCCAGGGCTGCGCCGAGGGTTTGGATCACTAGTTTCATGGCGGTTTTCCTCCTTAGTTGAAGCAATCAGATCTGTTCAGTCCTCAAAGGGGCCGGTGCGAACGAAGACACCCCCCTGGTAAAGCACTGCCGGATCATTGCGATCCAGCGGTGCCTGGCGAGCCTCCGTGACAGGCCGAAATTTCTCCGAACTGTCTTGCGGCCGAAACCCAATATGTCGCGCTGGCGTGTTGTCCCACCAGCTGGTCGTGTTATCTGACATCCCATACACAATACTATGGCCCAGCACGGGGGTGGTCAGTGAGGCCACCACCAGGCGCTCCAGGTCGTCGTAGCTTAGCCATGTTGCCAGCATACGCCGGTCCTTGGGTTGCGGGTAGGACGAGCCAATGCGCAGGCAGGCCGTCTCGATGCCATAGCGGTCAAAATAGAAGCGGGACAGGTCTTCCCCAAAAGCTTTGCTGACACCATAGTACCCATCAGGACGATGCGGCATGGTGGCATCGATCACCTGATCCTGGCGATAAAAGCCAGTGACATGGTTGGAACTGGCGAAAACAATCCGACGCACCCCTTGCTTTCGCGCAGCCTCGTACAGGTTGTACAAACCCAGGATATTGGCTTGCAAGATCAGGTCAAAGGGCTGCTCGGTAGAAACACCGCCCAGATGCACCACCGCATCGACCCCCTCCAGCAGTCGCTGCATGCCCGATCGATCTTGCAAGGGCATAGGCATCAATTCTTCACCGGCCTGAGCTTGCCCCAGATCGGCGATATCACTGACACGCAGAATGTCGCAGCGCGATTTCAGCCGGGGACGCAGGACTTGCCCCAAGCCACCGGCAGCGCCAGTCAGCAACAAGCGTTTGAAGCGCAATGGCGAATGATGAGCAGATTGTTCAGACATAGCTCAGGTTCCTCCTCACATACTACCCCGGCTGGCGGGTCTGGATACCAAGAGAAAACCCGCACCCATTCAGGCCTGATGGGCACCAAGCTGGCGCAAATCGGCAATCACCCCAGCCGAGTGGGTGGAGGCCCTGACAGACAGGTAGGACTTGGACAAACGACCCTGAGGATCGATGACAAAGGTGTAGCGCCTGGCAAATTTGAACAACTTCCAGTCAGAGAGCGCGCCATAAGCTCGGGCCACATCACCGCTGACATCGGCCAGCAAGGTAAAGGGCAGGTGATGTTTTTCGGCGAACGCCTTGTGCGAGGCGCTGGTATCCACGCTGATACCCACCACCTGTGCACCCAGAGCGGTGATCTGCTGCCAATCGTCACGGAAATTGCAGGCCTCGGCGGTGCAGCCAGGGGTATCGTCCTTCGGGTAGAAATACAGCACCAGCCACTGCCCGCGCCATTCGGACAGACTGCGCAACCGGCCATGCTGGTCGCAGAGTTGAAAATCGGGCGCGGGCAGGCCAATCGCCAGCGGATCAACGGTCTGATTCAGCTGCATGGCTGAAAGGGCACCCTTCAGCAAGCGTCGTACCGGCGCCATCATGGGGCTGCTCCGATCAGGAGGCACTGGTCTTTCCTCAAGCGCCAACGAGCCAGCTCAGCAGGCATTAGCTTATTCGGGTGCAAGCAGGGTGAGGCCGCCCATATAGGGAAGAAGCACCGCGGGCACCTCGACGCTTCCATCCGGGCGTTGATAGTTTTCCAGCACAGCCACCAGGGTACGACCCACAGCCAGACCAGAGCCATTCAAGGTATGGACCAACTCATTTTTACCTTGTGCAGTCTTGAAGCGAGCTTGCAGCCGTCTGGCCTGAAACGCCTCGCAATTGGAGACCGAACTGATCTCGCGGTAGGTGTTCTGCGCGGGAAGCCAGACCTCCAGATCATGGGTGCGTGAAGCACCAAAGCCCATGTCACCGGTGCACAGTGCCACCACCCGGTAGGGCAGCTTGAGCTTTTGCAAAATCGCCTCTGCATGTCGGGTCATTTCTTCCAGGGCGTCATAGCTTTTCTCCGGGTGGACGATCTGCACCATCTCGACTTTGTCGAATTGATGTTGACGGATCATGCCTCGGGTGTCGCGCCCATAGGAGCCAGCCTCGGAGCGAAAACAGGGCGTATGAGCCGTCAGCTTGATCGGTAGATCGCTCTCGGCAACGATTTCATCCCGGACAAAGTTGGTCAAGGTGACTTCACTGGTCGGGATCAGGTATAGCGCCACCTCTTCGGCAGCACCTTCCTGTCCACCCTTCTTGGCGGCGAACAGGTCTTCCTCGAACTTGGGAAGCTGACCGGTGCCACGCAAGGTATCGGCATTGACGATGTAGGGGGTATAGCACTCGGTGTACCCATGTTCACCCGTTTGGACGTCCAGCATGAACTGGGCCAGGGCCCGATGCAGACGGGCCAGTTGCCCTTTCATGACGGTAAAGCGTGAACCAGTCAGCTTGGCGCCAGTGTCAAAGTCCAGCCCCAGGGGTTCGCCGATGTCCACATGGTCCTTGACCGCGCCTTCAAATTTACGCGGCTCTCCCCAGCTGCGTAACACCACATTGCCATGCTCGTCTGCACCGACAGGAACACTGACATGCGGCAGGTTGGGCACGGCCAGCAGCAGGGCCAGCATCTGCTCCTGAAGCTGCTCCAATCGGGCCGCGGAGGATTCCAGCTGCGACTTGATCGTGCTCACCTCATTCATGGCCGCTTCAGCCTGCGCATGCTCACCCTTGCCCTTGAAGGCGCCAATCTGCTTGCTCAGGCTGTTGCGCCTGGCCTGCAGTTCCTCTGTGCCCATCTGCAGTGTCTTGCGTTCGGTTTCCAGGGCACGAAAAAGACCCGCATCGAGAAAGGATTGCGGGCTTTTACGGGTTTCCAGCCGCGCCAGAACGGCGTCCAGGTCTTTGCGAAGAAGATTGATATCAAGCATGGCGAGATTTTAGTTTCCAGCGAGTTTCATTCGGCTGATCAGAATCGAACCCACTGTCTTGGCCCCATAGTTGTAGGCGTCTGCTCCTACCGCTGCCATATCCTGAAACATGGTTTTCATATTGCCCGCGATGGTGATCTCCTGCACCGGGTAGGCAATCTGGCCTTTCTCTACCCAGAACCCGCTGGCCCCACGCGAATAGTCACCTGTGACGTAATTGACGCCTTGGCCCATCAGCTCGGTCACAAACAAGCCTGTGCCAAGCTTTTCCAGCATGGCCTTCAGATCGTCCTGCGGGCGGGTCAGACGGGAGCTGAGAAACAAATTGTGTGAGCCGCCAGCATTACCGGTGGTGCGCAGCCCCAGTTTGCGCGCCGAGTAGCTGCTGAGGAAATAGCCCTGCACCTGACCGGCCTCGACCACCGGTCGTGCTTGCACCTGCACCCCTTCTTCGTCGAAGGGTGAGCTGCCTTTGCCGCGCAATACAAAGGGGTCTTCGCGAATGTCGATATGGTCCGGCAAGACGCGCTGGCCCAGCGAATCCAGCAAAAAAGAACTTTTGCGGTAGAGTGCGCTGCCACTGAGCGCCTGCACCAGCGCCCCCAACAAGCCAGCCGCCAGGGGCGATTCGAACAGCACCGGACATTCGGTGGTTCTGATTTTTCGGGCTTTCAGGCGACTGAGCGCCCGCTCAGCGGCATAACGACCAACCGCTGTGGGCTCAGCCAGTTCGAGCGGATGCCGCTGCGAGCTGTACCAGTAGTCGCGCTGCATGTCCTCGCCTTTACCGGCAATCGGTGCGACCGAGATGGTGTGGCGCGAGCTGGCATATCCACCTCGAAAGCCACGGGTATGTGCAGTGAAAAAGTGGGATTGCTGCGCCGAGACCGAGGCGCCTTCGCTGTTGCTGATGCGCTTGTCGGTGCGCAGGGCCGCATCCTCGGCCACGCGGGCAATGTGCGCGGCCTCGGAACTGTTGATCGCCCAGGGGTGGAACAAGTCCAGATCCCGTTGCGCAGCGCCCGGGGAAACAATGTCGCCGGCGTCGGGCAGGCCAGCGGCAGGATCTTCCGCTGTAAAGCGGGCGATATCAAAGGCTGCCTGCACGGTACGCTCGATCGCATCACGCGAGAAGTCCGAGGTGCTGGCGTTGCCACGACGTTGACCCAGATAAACGGTCACCCCCAATGACTTGTCTCGGTTGCGCTCGACATTCTCCAAATCGCCTTTGCGCACCGACACACTCAGTCCGCTGGCCTCGGAAGCTTCGGCTGCGGCATCGCTGGCGCCCAGCTTGTGGGCGTGGGTCAAGGCTGAATCAACCAGATCCTCAAAGTGCAGGCGGCTGTAGCTGAACCCTGGGGCGGGCGTGGTTTGTGGGTCCAAATCGGGACTGGTGGTGTGATGCTTCATGGCGAAGGCTATGATACTTGCCCTACAGCGCCAGTGACTTTTCCCAGTTTCATGTCTCGCAAACCGAAAAAAGGCTATTTTGTCCGAGGCCAATTCGTTGCCGAAGGCAGTGAATTGGACTTGGAGTTAAAGCGCGAGCTCAAGGGCGATACCGATATCAGCCGCACCGACCTCAAGCGCGAAAGCACCGAACTGCAAAAACTCGGCGAGGCACTGCTCGACCTGCGTGCTGAGATCCTGGCAAGCCTGGCCTTACCTGAAAAACTACTGGATGCCCTGGAACAAGCCCGGCGCATTAGTAACTTTGAGGGAAGACGCAGGCAAATGCAATTTGTGGGCAAGTTGATGCGCCAGCTCGACCGCGAGGCGGTTGATGCTGTGCGGCAAGCCCTCCAGGAACAGCACCAGGGTTCTGCCCGCCAAACCCAGCGCTTGCATGCTGCCGAGCAATGGCGCGCCCGCCTGATCGCCGAAGATGATGCAGTGGCGCAATGGATCAACTCTTTTCCTGACACCGACAGCCAGCAACTGCGAGCGCTGGTGCGTCAGGCTCGCAAAGATGCGGGTCCGCTTGACAAGACGGCAATATCCCAGGGTCTGGCGCCGCGCCAGGGCCGGGCTTTTCGCGACTTGTTTCAACTGATCAAGGATCAGCTCGACGGAGCACCATCAACTGGAGAATCTCATGGCTCAAGCCTATGATCAAGTCAGGATAGGTATCGTCTCGGTCAGTGACCGCGCCTCTTCAGGCGTCTACGAGGACAAGGGGCTACCCGCCTTGCAGGATTGGCTGGCGCGTGCCCTGAAAAACCCAATTCACTTCGAGCCTCGTCTCATCCCTGATGAGCAGGCGCGAATCAGCGCCACCCTGATCGAGCTGGTGGAGGCTGGTTGCTCCCTGGTGCTGACCACGGGCGGTACGGGACCAGCGCTTCGCGATGTCACGCCCGAGGCCACGCTGGCGGTGGCGCACAAGGAGATGCCTGGCTTTGGCGAACAAATGCGCCAGATCAGCCTGAAGTTCGTACCCACCGCCATTCTGTCGCGCCAGGTTGCAGTGGTGCGTGACAAAAGCCTGATCATCAACTTGCCCGGCCAACCCAAATCAATTGCTGAAACCCTTGAAGGCCTGAAGGATGCCGATGGCAAGACCATGGTCTCTGGCATTTTTGCCGCGGTGCCGTACTGTGTCGACCTAATTGGTGGACCGTACATGGAAACGGATGAGGCGGTCTGCAAGGCGTTTCGACCAAAGTCAGCGATTCGCCCCCAACTTACTGTCTGAGTGTTCAGCCAGACAAAACTCTGTCAGCACCCGAAAGATTTACTTGCCCACCAGCTGGTTGAGCTTGGCCGCCTGGAAATGCTCTTCGCGGGCGGCATCACCGGGTAGCTGGTCGGAGGAGAGTTTTTCCATCGCCTGCCAAATCATGGCGATCTGATGCTCCTGCGCAGCGGCATTGTCGATCAAGCCACGCATGGCCTGCGAGAGTGGATCGTCATTTTGCGTCACACCATAGGCTGAAAAACCCATGCGCGAGGCCGCCTCTTCACGCTTGGCATCGCTTTCGATTTCGATGATGCGCGCCGGATTACCGACTGCGGTAGCCCCAGGCGGCACTGGCTTGACCACTACCGCGTTGGACCCGATACGGGCCCCATCCCCCACGCTGAAGCCGCCCAAGACCTTGGCACCGGCGCCCACCACCACGTTTTTACCCAATGTGGGATGGCGCTTGGCACCTTTGTAGAGCGAGGTTCCACCCAGGGTGACCCCGTGGTAGATGGTGCATCCATCACCCACTTCAGCGGTCTCGCCGATCACCACGCCCATGCCATGATCAATAAAGACCTGCTCTCCGATGCGCGCGCCCGGATGGATTTCAATGCCGGTAAACCAGCGGCTGAACTGGGAAATGAAACGACCCAGCCACTTGAAGTCATGGCTCCAGCACCAGTGAGCACGCCGGTGCAACACGAGTGCGTGCAATCCTGGGTAGCAGGTCAGCACCTCCCAGGCGGTGCGGGCTGCAGGATCGCGCTCAAGAATGCAGCGGACATCAGATCGGAGACGAGAAAACATGGTCCGCAGTTTATCGCTTTGAGCGTTCCACCACTGCCAGCATGGACTTGGCTACCCCGCGCAAGATGTGCACCTCCTCCTGGGTCATTTCTGCGCGGTTAATCAGGGCATTGAGGCGCGGCAGCAATTTTTTGGGCGCAGCCGGATCAAGAAAACCAATCGCGGTCAAAGCCTGCTCCCAATGCGCCAGCACACCAGCCACCTGGGCTGCATCAGCCTGTTGGCTTGCAGATACATTGGGCGCCAACGCAAAACCGCCCAAGGCCATGCGCCATTCATAGGCAATCACCTGCAGGGCTGCAGCCAGGTTGAGGGAACCATAACCGGGATTGGTCGGGATGCTGAGGGCAACATGGCAGCGGTAGACATCCTCGTTGCGCATGCCAAAGCGCTCGGAGCCAAACAAGAACGCCACGCCCAGCGCTGGTGCGTCAGGCTCAGCGGATTGCACCAGATGCATCAGGTGCTCACGCGGCGCGCGAGTGGGGGGGCCAAAATCACGCGGCGTCATGGCAGTAGCACACAGGTGATGCATGCCATCGAGCGCCTCATCCAGGGTAGCGACAATGCGTGCGTTTTCCAGTACGTCCAATGCGCCGCTGGCACGCTGGATGGTTTCCTCGCGGCGCAACACATTGTCCCAGCGGGGTGCGACCAGCACCAAATCCTCAAAACCCATCACTTTCATGGCCCGCGCAGCAGCCCCCACATTGCCAGCATGGCTGGTATGGAGAAGTACAAAACGGGTTCTGAAGGCCGGGGGGCTTTTCATCGCGATCAGCTCAGACAGGTAAAATCTTGCCTATTGTCGCAGCGCGCATCGTCGCACTTGCTTTTTGCTCCTGATCACTTGGGGACGGCAGTGATTGCTTGTCCTGCAATGAAAACAATTTATGTCCTCACCCAATCTGCATCCCATGCTCAATGTGGCCGTCAAGGCCGCCCGCGCCGCTGGCGCCATCATCAACCGTGCTGCTCTCGACGTTGAGTCGGTGCGGGTGTCACAAAAACAAGTCAATGACTTTGTCACTGAAGTTGATCAGGCCAGCGAGGACACCATTATTGAAACCTTGCTCACAGCTTATCCGGGACATGGGATCTGGGCTGAAGAAAGCGGCCGAGAGCATGGCGCCAAGGATTCAGAGTTTGTCTGGATCATTGATCCGCTGGATGGCACCACCAACTTCATCCACGGTTTTCCAGTTTATTGCATCAGCATCGCCCTGTCAGTGCGCGGCAAGATTGAGCAGGCCGTAATCTATGACCCCACACGCAATGACCTGTTTACCGCCACCCGGGGACGTGGGGCCTACCTGAATGATCGGCGCATCCGGGTAAGCAAGCGTACCGACCTCAAACAATGTCTGGTCTCCACTGGGTTTCCTTTCCGCAAGGGCGATGATTTTTCCAAATACCTGGCCATGATGAGCGAGGTGATGCAACGCACAGCCGGCTTGCGTCGACCCGGTGCTGCGGCCCTGGATCTGGCATATGTCGCTGCGGGCTATGCCGATGGTTTTTTTGAGACCGGGTTGAGCCCCTGGGATGTGGCTGCTGGTTCCTTGTTGGTCACCGAGGCCGGCGGGCTGGTGGGCAACCTCACTGGGGAGGCAGACTTCCTTGAGCAAAAAGAGTGCCTCGCAGGCAACCCTCGCATCTACGGGCAGTTAGTTGGATTGCTGGGCAAATACAGCAAATTTGCCGGCATGGCCGACAAGCCAGCCCCCTGATTGCCTGGTGCTGCTCAGCAGAGCTGAGCAGCTGATGGCCTGTCAATGGTTGATCTGCTCGGGTCCGAGGAACTTCTCGGCATATTGCATATACACCTTCTCTTTGATGAAGATGTCATACAGGTCGGGGTCGATATGGTTGGTGTTCTTGAAGTTTTCCATCACCGACAGAGCCTGCGACAGGGACATGGCTTTTTTGTAGGGTCGATCATTGGCGGTCAGGGCTTCAAAGATGTCAGCAATGCCCATCATCCGAGCCTGCCAGCTCAGCTGCTCCCGCGTCAGGCCGCGCGGGTAGCCCTTGCCGTCCATCCGTTCATGATGGCCACCCGCAAATTCAGGAACATTACGCAGGTTGCGTGGCCAAGGTAGTCGTTCAAGCATCATATTGGTGGCTTCAATATGGTGGTTGATGATCTGGCGTTCCTTGCCGGTCAGCGTGCCCGCACGGATGGTGAGGTTTTCCAGTTCATCGGCATCCAGCAAGGACACCATCTCGCCAGCAGGGTTGCACCACTGGTAACGCGCAGCGATCTGCCTGACCCGCTCCACATCGTCATCGCCCATGCGCTCACCGCCTACATTGGAGTGGCGCAAAAAATCACGGTCAGCGTCTGCCTGGGCACAAAATGAATCGTAGTCTCCCTGAGCTTGTTGTCGGTCAACCCCATTGGCGACGGCTTGCCATTGGCGTACCCGCGCATCGCGCTTGACCACTTCGAAGCGGGTATCAATCAGGTGGATCCGGTCATGAAGAGTCTCTAGTTTCCGTCCTTTGTCCACCACGTGCACTGGCGTGGTGACCTTGCCGCAGTCATGCAACATGGCCGCAATCCTTAACTCATAGAGATCCTTATCCGACAAATTCACTTGCGCCAAAGGGCCTTCTGAAGTTTGATTAACAGCCTGTGCCAGCATCATGGTCAGCTCCGGCACCCGCTGGCAATGACCGCCGGTGTATGGCGATTTTTCGTCAATAGCCATGTTGATCAGCGTGATAAACGACTCAAACAGGTTTTCAAGCTGATTGAGCAAATCCCTATTGGTGAGCGCAATTGCGGCCTGCGAGGCCAGTGACTCCGCCAATCGCTGGTCAGCTTCGGAAAAGGGGCCCACCTGCTGGTCTGCGCCCGCCCGCGAATTGATCAACTGCAACACCCCAATCAGATCACCCTCATGGTTTTTCATCGGAACGGTCAAAAAGGACTGGGAGCGATAGCCGGTGCTCTTGTCAAAGGCGCGGGTACCTGAAAAATCGAAGCCCTGGGCCGCATAGGCGTCGGGAATGTTCACAGTCTTGCCGGTATTGGCCGCATAAGCTGCCACCATGCTGTTGTTCGGGGTTCCATCCGCCAACTTCAAGGGAAGATCATGAAATTTGCCAGTGATCGGCGCACCGGTGGTCCCACCCAAGGCCACCCCGAGAGAGTTGTTTCGCACAATGGCAAAGTGCAAATGGCTCATGTCCACGGTGGGCACATACAGAGTGCCGCCATCGGCGTGGGTGATCCCCATGGCTGCCAGCAGAATATTTTCCAGCAAGCGGTCCATGTCGCGCTCGATCGACAAGGAAACGCCGATTTCAGTGAGTTGCTCTATCCTGCGAAAGAGTGCTTCCATTGCTTCCACTTGCTTTCTCCATGCAGAAAATAAGACCAGCGTCTTTGATAGGCCGCAGGAATTAATAGCAATCGAATCTACCCCCAGCTGCCTCCATAAAATACATATTTCCACTATCAAGATTTGATGCTCATCAAGAAAACTTCAGTTTGTAGGAGTTCGTGCACCACTTTGAGCGAAGCAACAAGCGATCAAAAAAGCCCGCACTGAGACTGGCTAAGCGCTCATCTACACTTATCCCTGCAGACTTATGTATTGCGCCATGCGCAACTTGTCTGTACCGCCTTCGGTATTTACCCATTTGCCTCCACATCCACTTGCAGCCAGAACAAAGCACAAACACCCTGAAAACTTTCCCAAAATATTGGAATAGGGATAGAACCGTATGAAATTTGCCCTTAATTCGTTCAACTTTTTCGGCATTGGCCCCCAGCGTCATTTGTGGAATTTTTTCTCCGCCCTGGGCTTGACTGCTCTTGGCTTGATCACTTCTTTTCACCCGGCGAGCGCTCAAACCTTTCCAAACAAGCCGATCCGACTGATGGTGGGTTATGCCCCCGGCGGTCTCACCGATGGTGTTGCCCGTACGCTGGCCCCGGGGTTGACTGAACTTTTGGGGCAACAGGTGGTGGTTGACAACAAGGGCGGCGGCGGCAGCACCATTGGCACGGACCTTGTCGCCAAGGCTCAGGCTGATGGCTACACCTTGCTGATGGCCGACCAGGCCCTGATCAGCAACACCAGCCTGTACCAGAAGTTGCCTTACGACACCCTGAAAGATTTGCGGCCGGTGGGCTTGGTCGGTGTAGCCAGTTCAGTGATCGTAGTCCATCCCTCGCTTTCTGTTCGCAGCCTGAAGGAATTGGTCGCCCTGGCCAAAAACAAGCCTGGCTCACTCAACTACGCCTCGGGCGGCAATGGCACTTTGACCCATCTCGCTGGTGAACTGTTCAAGCAGGTTGCTGGCGTTGACATCGTGCATGTGCCCTACAAGGGTGCTGGCCCGGCAGTGGTCGACCTGATTGGTGGCCAGGTCCCCATGATGTTCAGCAGCATTGGGCCTGTGGTGCAGCACATCAAGTCCGGCAAAGTGATTGCCCTGGCTGTGACCGGTGAAACTCGTGCATCGGCGATTCCCGATGTTCCCACCCTTTCGGAGTTGGGCTTGCCAGCTGCCTCGGTGGTCGGCTACTGGGGGATGATGGCCCCGTCGGCTGTACCGACCGATATCATCGAGAAACTCAACCTCGCCGTGAACACGACGGTCAAACGCCCTGAAGTAAGCCAGCGACTGCTTGGCCAGGGGGTAGAACCCGCGGCGGGTAGCGCGCCCAACTATGAAAAAATTCTTCGTGCTGAAATTCCCAAATGGGCTGAAGTGATCAAGCGCGCCAACATCAAAATCGACTAACCAAAAAGGTAGCTCACTTGAGAATTACTGAGATTCGGGAAATTGCCGTCCCCATCAATTCAACCATCCGTAATGCCGTCTTTGACTTCAGCGAAATGACGACTTCAGTCGTCGCTGTGGTCACCGATGTGATCCGCAATGGTCGACCGGTGATTGGATTTGCCTTCAACTCGACCGGTCGCTACGCCTGTGGCGCCCAGATGCGCGATCGCCTGATCCCGCGCATCATGAAAGCGACACCGGAATCGCTGCTCAACGAAGCAGGTAACAACCTGGAGCCAGAAAAAATATTGGCCTGCATGATGCAGCGTGAGAAGCCGGGTGGACATACCGAACGCTCGGTAGCGGTTGGCACCATTGAAGTAGCGATCTGGGACGCGGTGGCCAAAATTCAGGATCGTCCCTTGCATGCCGTCTTGGCTGACAAGTACAACAGTGCTCAGGTGCACCACCAGATTCCCTGTTATGTGGGCGGCGGCTGGTATGCCCCCGGCAAAGGCATCCCGGAGTTACAAGACGAAATCCGTCATCGCTTGCAGCAAGGCTACACCACCATGAAAATCAAAGTGGGTGGTGCATCTGTGGCTGAAGATCTGGCCCGGGTCGAGGCTTCTTTGAAAGTGGTTGGCACCAGTGATCACTTGGCGGTAGATGCCAACGCTGGTTTCAGCCCGGAGCGCACCCGTGAATACGCCAAAGCCTTGAAGCCCTATCAGTTGCGCTGGTTTGAGGAACCCACTGACCCCTTGGACTACGAGCTGTTGGCTGAAGTGACGAGCATGTACCCTTCGCCGATCGGGACGGGGGAAAATCTTTTCTCCACCCAGGATATCAAGAACCTGGTGCATTTTGGTGGCATGCGGCCTGATCGAGACATCCTGCAAATCGACGTGCCGCAGTCGTACGGCATTGTGCAATTCGGTCGCACTCTCAAGATGCTGGAGAGCCGGGGCTGGAGCCGTCAGTCCGTGTTTCCACATGGCGGCAACCTGATGACCCTGGCCATTGTGGCGGGTTTTGGGCTGGGTGGTTGCGAAGCCTACCCGGGCACCTTTGGTGTGTTTGCCGGTTTTGCCGATGACTCCAAAGTTGAAAACGGGCTTCTCACCTTATCCGACCGGCCAGGAATTGGGTTCGAAGGTCAGAACGCCTTGTATGCAGTGATGCGGCAGATCGCACTCGATTAGTCATGGCTCAGGCCATGTATTGCCGATACATCTATAAAGCCTGCAGCATGGCCTCGGGGGTGTCGTTGATGGTGGTGCGACGCAATTCACGCCGCTCGGCGATATCGTAACGACGGCCGCGGTGCAAAGTGCTTCGGTTATCCCATATCACCAAATCGCCGGGTTCCCATTTGTGCACATAAACATACTCACGGCGCGTGGCGTGCTCGAGCAAGTCTTGTAGGTACATTCTGCTTTCAGCAGTCGGCCAACCCAGAATTTGCCGAGCATGCACACCGACAAACAGCACCTTGCGCCCAGAGCCGGGGTGGGTGTCGGCGATTGGCCAGATTGCAGGCGGTATCGACTTTTTTTGCTCGTCCGTATAGGCCTCATCCCCCAGCAAGATGCGGGTATGCAAGGCATAGTGTTCGGCCTTCAGCTCTTGAATTTCAGCTCGGGTACGTTCATCCAGGGTATCGTAAGCATGTCGCAAATCGGCAAATTCCGTGTTCCCGCCCCAACTTGGCTTGATCACGCAATGCAGCATGGAATAGGCGGCACGAGGATTCATGAACGAACTGTCGGAGTGCCAGAGCTGATTGGCAAAATTGGACAGGTTTTTGGGTGAATCACGCCGGGTCACTTGGCCATCCGCATCCACATTGGAAATGTCAATCAGACGCTCATCCCCCAGGCGCTCAGGTCGCTTGAACACCCGTTTCAGGCCGATATCAAGCGGTCCGAAGGAACTGGCGAAATTCAACTGTTGTTGCGCAGTCATGGGCTGTTGACGAAAGACCAGCACCGCATGTTCGTTCATCCCGGCGTTGATGGCCCGAACATCCTGTTGCGACAAAGGTTTCGTCAAATCAATACCAGAGACTTCGGCAGCAAAAACTGGACTCAAGGGCTTGAAGGTCAATGCCATGATCTTTCTCTTCTGACTGTGTTTATTCCTGTTCGATCTTGGCTTCAGTAACGATTTGCCGCCATCTGACAATCTCTGCACCAATGAATGCATCAAATTGATCCGGACGAGAGCCAACCACCTGCATGCCAAAATCTTGTGCCCGTTTTTGAACCTCGACAGATGCCAGTGCCCGCGCAGTATCAGCCTGGATTTTTTGGATCACTGATTTCGGCGTGCTCGAGGGTGCAATAAAACCCAGCATGGCGCCCACATTGAATCCAGGAAGCGTCTCCGCCACCGTAGGATAGTCATAACCTGCCACACGTTTGTCGCCCATGGTGGCGATGATTTTCATCTTGCCCGCTTGAACATGAGGAAGGATGGACAAGAAAGGGTCAACCACGATATCGAGTCGACCTCCCAACAGTTCAGTATGCGCCGGCGCGCTACCTTTCATGCCAATGTGCTGCATTTCAAAGCCGGCCTCACGCTTGAGCAATTCAGCGCCAAGATGGGTGGTGCTACCCGCTCCTGGCGTACCGTAATTCAATTTGCCTGGATTCTTGCGCGCGAATTGAATCAGTTCCTTGAGGTTATTGAACGGGGCATCAGTTCGGGCAACCAAAGCAAGTTGCATATTGAACAATTGCGTGACACCTACCAGATCTTTTTGAGTGTCGTAGGGGAGCTTTTTACGCAGCGTAGGGTTGACTGCAAAGCTGGAATTCACGAACCCGATGGTGTGTCCATCCGGGGCTGACTTGGCCACAAAATCAGCGCCTATTGCAGTGCCTGCACCCGGCTTGTAGTCAATCAGCACTGGCTGCCCCCATGTGTCCTGCAGTTTTTGGGCCAGCAATCGGCCCACAGTATCAGTAGGCCCGCCCGGCGGAAAGGGAATCACGATCTTGACCGGGCCTTTCGGGAATTCCTGCGCCCCTGCTGAAACTGTCGCCAGGGCATAAAACGCCATCACCAGGCATGCCAGGTAGCGTGCAACTGCTTTTATCGAGAAATACATCGAGGCTCTCCGATCCATAGGGATTTTGAAATTGAACATTTGATTTGCTCAAGTCTGGATTTTCCACCACTCCAAAAGATTAGCCGCTGGCTTGCAGGGTGTGTCCACCCGCCTGCACTGGCTGCGCATGCACCAACACCACGGCCATCACACAGGTTTCGGTTCCCCGATTGATCCAGTTATGCACTGTGCCGCGCTGAACCATCACGTCCCCCGCTTTCAGATGCACTTCGTGCCCGGATTCGAGCTCCATATCAATTTCACCCGACATCACAACAATATAGTCCACTGACTCGGTGCGATGCACTCGTTTCTGCACGCCCGGATGAAAATCCAGAATGCGAAAGACGGTGCCATTGTCGATCACTGCAAATTTGCCCTCACGTTTGCCGGCATCTGCATCGCCGTTGTTATCGGCAGGGGTGGAGTCGGTAGTCCAAATATTGCAGACATAAGCGTTGGGGCGTCCCTGGCGATAGTGGCTACAGATTTCATCTATCTTCACCACCGCTCTGCCTTGTTCATCATGGCCTGTGACCACCCTTCGAATTGAGGGATTGAGCGCTTGCGTCATATCGGAATCTCCTGTTCTTAAGTTTCGGTGGATTTTTATGTGTTGCACCAACAAGCAACGGTTCATTTCAGTCCAGCAGCATGGGAAGCTTCCACGCAATGGCAGACTCAAAGGCATGCGCCACGCGCATTAATTTTTCTTCCGCGTGCATGGCACAGCCAATCTGTATCGCCATGGGCAACCCCTCCAGGGAAACACCCATCGGGCAAGTCAGGGCGGGATGGCCGGTCAGACTGTACAGCCGGTTGCAGGCACTTCGTTGGGCGGTTGGCTGGGCCATCAGATCTTGCAAGGTTTCAGGCAGGGCCTCGCGCCCAGGCCAGACCAGCACATCCGCTTGCTGCGCGAGAACCCGGTTGATTTCTTGCTGCCATTGAGCAGCCTGCGCCCGCGCAGACTGGTAATCGTCCAGACTCAGATGGGCGGCCTGGTCCAGTTTTTGGCGCAAGCCCTGCCCCAGATTTTCTGGCTGGTCACGCCACACCTGCTGGAGTTGTTGAAAGGCTTCATAGGCGATCAGGGTATTGGCTACCTGCACCACCCGGTCTTGCGCTGGCAAGCTCACTGGAACCAGCCTTGCTCCTTCAGACTGCAACTTCGCCAGCGCTGATTCAAAACAGGCCACTATTTGCGGATTGTGCGTGGCCAGAAAACTTGTCTGGTTGAGCACCTGATCCGGCACACCGATACGCAGGCCGCGCAACACAGAGCGCGATACGTCTGCTGAGCACGCCTCTGCGATTGCACTGCCCTGCCAGGCATCCCAGATCAGGGCCTGATCCCGGACACTCTGGGTCAAAAAACCTGCCACATCCAGGCTGGGTGCAAGTGCCAGCACGCCCGTCAGTGGGTAGTGTCCGCGTGTTGGCTTCATCCCCACCACGCCGCAGGCGGCTGCGGGATGTCGCAGAGATCCCCCGGTATCGGTGCCAGTGGCTGCCAGGCAGAGTCTGGCAGCCACCGCAGCGCCCGATCCACTGCTCGAACTGCCTGGCATATGGGCCAGGTTCCATGGATTTCTGGCAGCGGGAAATAGATCATCCAGCGCAGGCGAACCGAAAGCAAACTCATGACAACTGGTTTTGCCCAGGCTGATCGTCCCCAGTTGGCTCAACTCTTTCACCATGAAGGCATCCACTTGAGGTGTCCAATCCCTCAGTTGGCGCGAGTGTGCGGTGGTGCGAACGCCTTGTGTGAGAAAAACATCTTTGTGTGCGATGGGAATCCCGTGCAGCGGCCCGCGGCAATGCCCTTGGTCAAGCTCTTTGCTCAGGCGGTGTGCGGCCTGGCTGGCCGATTCGAGCGTCGTGGTGACAAATGCATTTGTTTTCGGGTTCAAGCGCTCCACCCGATCAATAAAGACCCGCACCAACTGAGAAGGCGTGATTTTTCTTTGTTGGATCAACTCACTGGCCTGCACCAGGGACAGTGCATGCAGCGGCACCTCACTGGCCCAGCTGGCTGGTTTGGCCGTCAGGCGGGGCATGGATCAGGTGCTTGGCGGCGGGCTGGCCTGCTCAAACCATTTGCAGATTTCTGCGCCATTCCAAAACACCACGCCGGCTTGCTTGGCCAGAAACTCCAGCATCATCTCGAAATAACGGATGCGGTGAGCTGCGCCAGAGATATAGGGGTGCACACCAAAGGCCATGATGCGTGCACTATGAGCCGATTCCTCATACAGCCTGGCGAAGGCATCCTGGGTGCGCACAAGCATGGCGTCGGATCGCTCATGCGATGTCAGCATGATATTGATATCGTTGAGCTCAATGGTGTAAGGCACAGAAACCAAAGGGCCGTGCCGGGTCTGGACATACTGGGGTTGGTCATCCAGCACCCAATCGCCAAACCATTTCATGCCCAACTCCTTGATCAAATCTGGAGTCTGAAAGGTTTGACTGCGGCCAGGGCCCAGCCAGCCCTCGGGACGCTTGCCAGTGAAGCGGGTCAGCACGTCCAGTGTCTGCTCCATCATGGCCCGCTCGTCCGCAATTTTCTGGATCGGAATTTGCTCGTAACAATGGGCCATGAATTCCCAGCCCGCCTCCAGGGCGGCCTGCGCCACACTGGGCCTGGTTTCACAAACCTTGGCATTGATCGACATGGTCGGTCGAATGCCCGCTTTTTTGAAAGCCTCCATCAGTCGCCAGACACCCACCCGCATGCCGTATTCATGCCATGTCCAGTTGGGCACATCAGGCACTGGCGCTTGGCCACCGGGTGGCGGCGAAACCATCCGCGGCATCGGCCGAGCAATGTCCCACTCTTCGATATTGATCACCGGCCAGACCACCAGCCTGACGCCAACGGGCAAGCGCAGCGCAGGTCGGGTAAAGATATTGGAAAACGCCAGCCTGTCCTGCGGACGCAGTTCGCCCTCTGCCTGCGAAGGCATCAGTTCACTCCGCCTGGGATCGAGGCAGCAATCTGTCTCAACTTGGCGGTCTCAGTACGAATTTCCTGCACCACCTGCTCGGGCGTACTGCCCACCAGCGTCATACCCATGTCATTGAGCTTGCGTTGCACTTCGGGCTCGGCCAGCGCGGTTTTGAC
>JAFMJA010000226.1 GCA_017853735.1 Burkholderiaceae bacterium
AGACGCTTCAACTCATGACGCCAATCTGCCAGGGCACGAACTCGTGATTGCCCAGGCCCAGCGCTTCACTCTTGGAAGCCTCGCCTGAGGCAGTGCGCAAGAACAGTTCAAAGATCTTCTGGCCCATCTCTTGCACCGATACAGTGCCGTCCAGGATCTCACCGCAGTTGATGTCCATGTCCTCCTCGATGCGCTTGAACATGGGCGTGTTGGTAGCCAGTTTGACGCAGGGTGCGGGCTTGGAGCCAAACATCGAGCCACGACCTGTGGTGAATGCAATCAGGTTGGCGCCACCAGCTATTTGACCGGTCGCTGACACCGGATCGAAGCCGGGTGTATCCATGAAGACAAAGCCTGGCGTGGTGACCGGTTCGGCGTAGCGGTAGACCGCCATCAGTGGGCCGGTGCCACCCTTCATGGAAGAACCCAGCGATTTCTCGAAGATATTGGCCAGGCCGCCCACCTGGTTGCCCGGGCTGACCTTGCCGTTGATCTGCACATCGCGTCCGACGGAATATTCGTCTTTCCACCAGCGGATGCGCTCGATCAGCTTTTCACCCACTGCGCGGCTGACGGCACGGCGAGTGAGGGTGTGCTCAACGCCGTAGATCTCGGGGGTTTCTGACAAGATGCCGGTTCCCCCATGGCGCGCCAAAATATCGACTGCGGCCCCAAGAGCCGGGTTGGCGGTAATCGAGGAAAAACCATCAGAGCCGCCACATTGCAGACCTACACACAGATGGCTGGCACTGACCGTTTCGCGCCGCGCCTTGTTGGCCTCAGGCAGCAGCGCTTGCACCGCGGCGATACCCGCCTCGACGGTCTTGCGCGTGCCACCCTCTTCCTGCATGACAAAGGTGTGCAGCCGTGCGCCAGCCTGCAAGTTTTCTTTCTCCATCAGTCCTGTGAGCTGGTTGCGCTCGCAACCCAACCCCACGATCAGCGCGGCAGCCAGATTGGGATGACGGGCATAGCCCGCCATGGTGCGGCGCAGCAGGTCCATCGGCTCACCACTCATCTCCATGCCGCAGCCAATTGAATGGGCAAACGCCACCACGCCATCCACATTGGGATAGGCTGCCAGCCGCTCCGGTGTGAACCACTCGGCAATCTTGTGCGCCACCGTGGCCGAGCAATTGACCGTGGACAGCACGCCGATGTAATTGCGCGTGCCGACCTTGCCATCGGCGCGCACATAGCCTTGAAACGTGGCGCGTTCAGACTCAGGCAACAGTTCGACCGGCTTGTACTCGCTGGCATGGGCGTAGTCGCGATCAAACTCTCGAAATTCAGTGTTGTGGCTGTGCACCATGGTGCCGGCCTCGATATCGGTATTGGCAAAACCGACCGTCACGCTGTACTTCAGAATAGGCTGGCCCTTGAGAATCTTGCGCGCTGCAATTTTGTAGCCCGCTGGCACCTGGCTACGGCTGGTGAAGTTTTCAGCGGGCACTTCGGTGCCAATGCCCACATCCACCCGTGCCACGACCACGTTGTCGTTGGGGTGCAAGCGAATAACCGGACCGATCAGTCGTTTTTCAGTGATTTCAATCATGGCGTTTAACAGGTTTTAGTGTGTTTCAGAATTCCGAAAGCTGCCTGCAAGCGCCGTTCGTAGGCCGCTCGCTCGGCCGCCGCTCGCTCGGCGGGCCAGGCCATGAAGCCGGCGCCAGCTTTCATGCCGGTCTGTCCGGCCGCAATGCGCTCTGCTACGCAGCGGGCCAGCACAGTGGTATTGGAGAGGGAGGGATAAATTTCCTCAGTTGCCCGCGCCATGCTGTCCCAGCCGGAGATTTCCTTTTGCAAAATTGGGCCGGCCGCTGCATAGCGAAAGCCAAAACTGTAACGCACGGCGGTGTCGACATCCTCGGCTGAGGCGATTCCACGGTCGATCAAGTCAAGCGCTTCACGCATCAGCGCATGCTGGATGCGGTTGGCCAGAAAGCCCGGGATGTCTTGGCGCACCAGCACCGGCTGCTTGCCGGCGCGGCGGTAGATGGCACACACCTGCTCGGCCAACTCAGCGCTGGAATCCACACCCAACGCGATCTCGACAAGGGGCACCAGGTGCGCCGGCATAAAGTAATGGGCATTGAACATGCGCAGACGGGTGCTGAGGCCCGCGGCAATGCGGCTGATCGGGAAACCCGAACTGTTAGAGCCGATCGGGATTGCGGCTGGCACCTGCTTGTCTAGCTTGGCGAACAACACGCGTTTGAGCTCGAAATCCTCGGCCACGGTCTCGAGCACCCAGACCACCTCCTGCCAGGAGGACCACTCCTCGATCAGGCCAGCCTGACCCAGCGGATCAACTTCACTGGGTTGTGCGCCTAGGCTGAGCGCAGTCTGGCGGGCCAGCGCCAATGACCGGCTCGCCTTTTCCAAGGTGCGGCCAAGAAAGATGGCATCAAAGCCAGAGGCCAGGAAACCAGCCCCGATGCCCACAGCCATGGTGCCTGTTCCAATGATGACAACGCGTTCCATTACTCTCATTCCATCTTCTGTCAACTGGCAGCCACCCAATTCGGGGCAGCGCTCAGATCACCGTGGCTTCTCCGCCTTCGACAATGACGTTTTCCACCTCGCCAGCACCCGCGCGGCGAAAAGCCGCTGCCTCGACATACTCGGGTGACTCAAAGCATTTTGTTGCCGCCTCGAAAGAGGAGAATTCGACCACCACGAAGCGGTGAAAAGTCTCTGGTCCTTCCATGATGCGGTATTTCCCGCCTCGCGCCAGCACCTTGCCGCCGTATTTCTTGAAGATGCCAGGCACCCGGTCGGTGTACTTCTTGTATTCCACAGGATCGGTGATGCGTGATCGCGCTATCCAGTAAGCAGGCATGAGGTTCTCCGTTTATTTGACCGCAACGGCATTACCCAGATTGGGCAGCCAGGTGGCGAGTTGGGGGAAAGCGACCAGGGCGATGATGGTCGCCAGCAACGCCATCCAATAGGCTGTGGAGCCGCGGAAGATTTCTCCAGGTGACAGGTTTTTTTCATCCGTCACCGCCGCTTTCACAGTGAATACCAATATGCCAAACGGTGGCGTCAACAAACCGGTCTCAATGGCGATGATGCCGATGATGGCAAAAGCAATCGGGTCAAAGCCCAGCGCTGCGGCTATGGGTGCAAACACCGGCACGGTCAGCAGAATGATGGAAATCGAGTCAATGATGCAGCCCAGGATGAACCACACTAGCACCATCAGGGCCAGGATTGCGTAGGGCGACAAGCCGGAGGCAAGAAAAAAGTCCTTGGCCGCTCCGGTCAGCCCGGTCATGGACAGAACCCGGGAATACAACTGGGCGGTCACCAGCAACAACAGCAATGGCGCTGAAGTGCGGCCCACCGAGAGGATGGCCTGCAGCATCTCAGCGGGTTTCATTCCCCTTAAAAGAGCCAGCAGCAGCGCCAAGGTGGCACCCACACCCGCACCCTCCGTGGGGGTGAACGCACCCAACCAGATGCCACCCAGCACCAGGGTGATCAGGGCCAAGATACCGAACGTGCTCCACAGAATAGCCCGTAAATCAGGCTCTGTGGCATCCTGCAGTCCTGCGCGCGCCTGCTGCTGGGCCTCTGGCAATTGGGCACCTTCGCCCACCCTGGCCGGATCTGTTTTGGCCACCCACAGGATGTAGAGGATGTAGAACGTCACCACAATAAAGCCAGGAATGATGCCGGCAATGAACAGCTTGCCGATCGAAATTTCGGTCAGCACACCCCAGACAATCATCAGCACCGAGGGCGGAATCAGCATGCCCAGACAGGCGCTGCCGGCGATACAGCCCAGGGCGAACTTGCGCTCATAGCCATAGCGCCGCATTTCCGGATAGGCGATCTTGGAAAAAGTCGCCGCTGCGGCAATGGACACGCCGGTGACAAAGGCAAACACCGCGTTGGCCAACACGGTGGCCACCCCCAGTCGGCCCGGCACCCATTTGGTGAGGCGATTGATCAGGGTGAACAGGTCGCTGGCAGCCCCGCACTTGGCCAAAAATTCGCCCATCAGCATGAACAGGGGGATCACAGCGAACACATAGTCGCGCAAGGCCTCGTAGGCGGTGTTGGCGGTGAAGCTCATCACCGGATCGATGCTGCCGGTCATCAGGTAGATGCCCAGCATGCTGGTGGTGCCCAGCGCCACGGCAATATGAATGCCAGAGAACACCAGCACCAGCAAAACTGACACCAATATGACGGTATTGGTCGGATCAAACATGAAACGCGTCTCCGGTCAGGACAATTTAGTGGGACGCCGAAGGCGAAGGCGCCTGACCGCGACAGGCCAGCAAAATATTTTCAAGCAGCATCAGCAGGTAGCTCATTGCACTCAATGCCGTGCCCAGGATAATGACAAAGCGCGCTGGCCACACCGGCACCCGCAGTGCGCCCTCGCCTTCGAACTCACCCGAATTCCAGGCGTGCGCAGCACCATCAAAGCTGCCATAGCAGACAAAGGCGAAGAAACACATGCCGATCAGGGCACCCAGGGCCGCCATCCAGCTTTGA
>JAFMJA010000020.1 GCA_017853735.1 Burkholderiaceae bacterium
CCTCCCTTGGCCACTGCCGAGTCAAAAATCCAGGGGTGCCAGCGCCGCAAGGAGCGTTCCCTGCCTTCGCGCAGCCGAATTGTTTTCATGGCCGAATTTTGTCAGGACTTTTTGCGGGCTCGCGGGTGCGCATCGTCATACGCCTTGGCCAGATGCTGGAAGTCAAGGCGGGTATAGACCTGGGTGGTGCCAATATTGGCGTGCCCAAGAAGCTCCTGCACTGCCCTCAGGTCACCACTGGATTGCAGGAGATGGCTGGCAAAAGAGTGGCGCATCATGTGCGGGTGCACCGGAGCGGCCAGTCCTGCCTGTCGGGCCCGCTGCCGCAGGCGCTGCCAGATGGATTGCGGTGTCAGGCGGGAACCGTGACGGCCCACAAACAGGGCGGCCTGCCCAGCAGGCACAGAGCCAATTGCCCGCTGCGCCAGCCAGCGTGTCAGGGCCTGCATCGCCATTGAGCCCAAGGGAACGCTGCGCCGCTTGCCCCCTTTGCCCAGAACCTGCGCTTGCGCACTCTCCAGATCGACCCAGCCACGCGCCTGCGGGCTGGCCAGCACGTCCAGGCCAGTCAATTCGGACACGCGCAGGCCACAGCCATAGAGCAACTCCACCATGGCCGCATCGCGCGCCTCCAGCCAGGGCTGCTGGTCCTGGTCATGAAAGTCGGCCAAGCGCACTGCATCGTCCACCTCCAGCGCCTTGGGCAACTGCCTGGCCGAGCGCGGCGCGCGAACATCCTGCACCGGGTTGCTCAGAACCAGGCCCTCCCGAGCCAGCCAGGCAAAAAAGCTCCGCCAGCATGACAAGGTCAGGGCAATGCCCCGCCCGGTTCGGCCAGCGCCATGCATTTGCGCCACCCAGTTCCTGACATGCGCGGTGTGGACCCGCAGCAGGGGAACGCCTGTCGCCTGGGTGGCCTGATCCAGGTGCTGCAGGTGATAGGCATAGAGCGCCAGGGTGCGCGCGGCCAGTCGCTTTTCCACCCGGACGTGTTCCAGGTAGCGCTCGATCAGAGCCTGTTGCTCGCTGGCAGACCCTGAGGCCGACTTGCCTTGCGGGGAGCCGGCTGCAGCGCTCATCGTCAACGCAGTCGGGACAGCGCCGCACTGGCCAATTCGGCAATGCGTTGCAGGTAGTCGGTGCCCATGGTGCTGGCAAAACGCTGCGGATCGGGCGAGGCCAGCACCAGCAAGCCAATCGTCGCGCCTGGCGAGGCCCCGGCTTCCATCCCGGTGGCCGCGCGCAAGGGCAGCATCGCCAGGGAAGCGCATTGACCGGGTTCAGGCAGCCAGCGCACCACCTCAAAGCCATCGCTGACACCACAATAGGGCTCGCTCAGTGAGCCCGCCAGCTGTCGCGTGTCCTCGCTCACATCCTGGGCAAAATCGCATTGTGCAAACTGATCGCTCACCGCCCATACACGGATTGCGGTTTGTGGCACGGAAAACTGGGTCCGGATCGACTCGGCAATGGCCTGAGGCAAATCCCGAGGCTGATGCGCCAGCATGAGCTTGACTGCCCAATGCAGCAGCTTGTCCGACAGGGCCAGGTTCTCGGTGCCATGGCGAAATATCTCCATGACCCGCCGCTCCAGGGTACGAATTTTTTCGCGCAGCATTTCCGCCTGCCGCTCCTGCAGGCTGACTGTGCGCCGGCTGTGCGGACTGACCAGCTGCACCGACGACAGCAGCTCGGCGTGGCGGTCAAAAAATTCCGGGTTATGGCTCAGGTAGAGCGCAATATCTTCCTCGGTAATCGGGTGCAGTGCTGAGTTGGCTGTCATGCTGTGAACTGGGTCGGTTAGGGCAGGTCAATTTCACCATGAAAGACCGGTTTGGCGGGCCCGGTGAGCAATACAGGCGCCGCCAGATTGTCGGGACCACCCGCCCAGTCGATGCTGAGGACTCCACCGCGGGTGTGTACATCCACCCGCTGATCCAGCAAGCCCAGACGGATGCCGGCCACCACCGCGGCGCAAGCGCCGGTGCCGCAAGCCAAGGTTTCGCCCGCGCCGCGCTCATACACCCGCAGCCGAACCTGCTGGCGGTCGATCACCTGCATGAAGCCGGCATTGACCCGCTGGGCAAACCGCTGATGCTGCTCGATCTGCTGGCCCTGGGCACTGACCGGCGCATCATCGACCTGCGCCACCAGTTGCACCGCATGGGGGTTGCCCATGGATACCAGAGCCAGCAGGACGGTGGCACCATCCAGCGGGAGCGGCCAAAGCTGCCAGTCGCCGGCAGCTTGCGGCGTCAAACCAGTGCCGTCAAAAGGCAGGCGGGCTGGCTCAAACATGGGCGCGCCCATGTCCACCGTGACCCGTCCATCGGCCTGCAGGCGCGGGTTGATCAGACCGGCTTTGGTCTGAACCAGGATGCTGCGCTTGTCGGTCAGCCCCTGGTCGCACACAAACCGGACAAAGCAACGCGCGCCGTTACCGCACTGCTCCACTTCGCTGCCATCGGCGTTGTGGATCAGGTACTCGAAATCAATACCCGCGCCGGGTGATGGCCGCACAGTGAGAATCTGATCGGCACCAATTCCAAAATGACGGTCTGCCAGAAAACGGTAGTGCGATTCGCTCAGTCCGTATTGCGCACGGGTCTCGTCCAGCACAATGAAATCATTGCCAGCACCCTGCATTTTGGTGAAGCGAATTCGCATGGCGACAAATTATCCGCTGAATTAACCTATATCCTTGGGGCTTTTCCAACCGAGCCTGACCTGGACACCCCATGAAACTTCCCGACTGGACCCCTGAACGCAAACCACAACCGCAAGACCTGGTGGATGCCATCCTTGCCCGCCGTGGCGGCACCCTGCTCAACCTGGACAAGGCGCTGCTGTGGAGCGAGCCGCTGGCGCGTGGCTGGAATGTTTATCTCAAGGCAGTGCGCACCGAATTGCCCACCAGCCGGCGCCTGCGCGAGCTGGGCATCTGCACGGTGGCACTGCTTACTGGCGCGCACTACGAGTTTCACCACCATGCCCCGGATTTTCTGGCCGCAGGAGGCACGCAGGCTCAAATTGATGCGCTGCAAG
Organism: Burkholderiaceae bacterium; assembly: GCA_017853735.1. GTDB lineage: Bacteria > Pseudomonadota > Gammaproteobacteria > Burkholderiales > Burkholderiaceae_C > Hylemonella. The sequence goes on from JAFMJA010000020.1 coordinate 3,046, forward strand.
CCTTTGTCAATGCCAATCCGCGTGGCTTACCGGCCGACCCAAGCCTGGATCCGGTGGACCGCCTGGTGATCCGCTACGCTGCCCAGATGACGCTGGATGTGAAAGTCAGCGACGAGGTCTTTGACGGCCTGCGCCAGCACTTTGACGAAACCCAGATGGTCGAACTCACCAGCGCCATCGCCACCTACAACATGGTGGCGCGCTTTCTGGTGGCCCTGGGCATCACGCCTGAGTCTTGAGACAAGGGGACAAGCCCTAATCGGGCTTGATATTGTTCTCGCGCACCACTTTGGCCCAGATGTCCATCTGCCGCTCCAAGAAGGCCTGGCCTGCCTGCGGTGTGCCGCCCATCACATCAATGCCCTGTGCATCCAGGCGGGCAGCAACATCAGGGTTCTTCATGGCCTTGTTGATCGCGGCATTCATGCGCTGAACAACATCGGCTGGCGTTTTGGCAGGCGCCAGCACCGCCCACCAGGCGGGTGCCTCGAAGCCAGCAAAGCCATTCTCGGCAATCGTCGGCACCTCCGGCAGCTTGGCGCTGCGCTTGGAAGTGGTCACCGCCAAGGGGCGCAGGCGCTTGCTGTCGATGTGCGGCTTGGTGACAAACACCGAGCCGATCGACAGGGGCACATGGCCAGCCACCACATCGTTCATCAAGGGACCGCCCCCCTTGTAGGGCACATGGTTTAAGCCCATCCCGCCGTTCTTGCCCAAAAGCGCCATCGCCAGATGTCCCAGGCTACCCGATCCGATCGAGCCGTAGCTGACGCTTTTGCCCGACCTGGCCGCGGCGGCCACATCGGCAAAGCTTTTGAACTCCGAGGCAGCGGGCGCGGCCAAGACCATGGGCGAGGTGCCGATCACCAGCACGGTGCTCAAATCCTTGCGCGAGTCAAACGGCAGGTTGGGCATCAGCGCCGGGTTGACGCCATGGGTGTCAAACACCACCGCAAAGGTGTAGCCATCCGCAGGCGCAGCGGCCACTGCGGCGGCACCGATGGCGCCAGAGGCGCCCCCCTTGTTTTCCACAATTACGTTCTGCCCCAATTCCTGTTGCAAATGGGGCGCCAGCAGGCGCGAGACCTGGTCCACTGATCCCCCGGGCGGAAACACCGCCACCAACTTGATCGCCTGCTTGCCGGGCCAGGCCTGGGCTAATGCAGTTAAGGGTACGACCAGACTTAAAGCAAGCAACAAGCGGGTGGCTACACGGATGCGCATCATCACAGTCTTCTCCTTTACGCCGCCACTTTGTGCGGATAGTTCACAATGCATGCATGGTAAGGCCAAATCAACTCCTACACCCGCCAAGCGCTGGGAGCAGCGGTGCAGAACTGTACTTGCAACGCCGTGGGCTGCGCAAAGGTGGGGAGGTGACTGTTCTGGCGCATGAAACCGCATTTGGCGAGCTGGCTTTGGTTTGCCCCGATGGTCAAGCGGTGCACGCGCTGGACTGGCAAAGCCAGCGGCCGGTGCCGCTTTTGCGCAACCTGCTCCGCCTAACAGCGCCCAACCCGAGCGCCATGACCGGACCAGGAACCAACAGCTATCTGATTGGCAATTCAGCCGTGGGCTATATCGTGGTGGATCCCGGTCCCGATCTACCCGAGCACCAGCAGGGCCTGTGGCAGGCGGCTGGCGGGGATATTCGAATGATTGTGTGCACTCACTCACACGCCGACCATTCACCGGGTGCGTTGCCCCTGCAGGCCCTGTGCCCGCATCGGCCTGCGATTCTTGGCCTGTCCTCAGCCGCGAGCGCCAGGCCGGCCAGCTTTTTCCGGCCTGATCGCGAGCTGGCCGATGGGGAGCGCCTGCAGTTGGGCGCCCGCGCTGAAACGCATACCCTGCAGGTGGTTCACACCCCCGGCCATGCCGCCAACCACCTGTGCCTGGTTTTGGAAGAAGATGGCCTGCTGTTGACCGGTGACCATGTCCTCAACGGCAGCACCACGGTGATCGACCCACCCGATGGCGACATGAATGCCTACCTGTCCTCGCTGGACCGCCTGGATCTTGCCTGCCAGGACTGGGCGGTGGAATTCATCCTACCCGCCCATGGCTATGTGCTGGGCGAGGCGCGGGCGGCCATCGCAGCCCTGAAGGCGCACCGCCTGAAACGTGAGGCCAAAGTGCAGCAGGCCATGCTGGCCAAACCCGGTGGCGGCATGGACGACTGGGTGGCACTGGCCTATGACGATGTCCCGGCTGCCCTGTGGCCGATGGCCCGCCGCTCGCTGCTCGCCCATGTGAACCGCCTCAGGGAACTTGAACGTCAAAACCAGCTCTAACCCTTGGTCAGCAAATATTTAAAGGATCGCTTATATTCGCTCAATGCGGGTATTGCATCCGCGTCTTAAAGGCCCTTGCCATGCGTATCACCACCAAAAGTCGATTTGCCGTAGCCGCCATGGTCGATATCGCCTTGCGCGAGCAAAATGGCCCGGTGTCACTCAAGGACATCAGCAAGCGGCACCAGATTTCTGTGTCCTACCTGGAGCAGATGTTCAGTCGCCTGCGCCAGCACGGCCTGGTCAGAAGCACCCGTGGTCCGGGTGGCGGCTATGCCCTGGGGCGCAAACCGCAGGAAATTTCTGTGGTCGACATCATCCATGCGATCAACGGACCCCTGCGGCGTATTTCCGCCCCAGCCAAGGATGAGCAGGAAAACTTGACACAGGATTTATGGACCCGGCTGGATGCCCGGATGGCCGACTACATGCACTCGGTACGTTTGTCCGAACTGGTCACTGAGCAGCTGACCAAGGGTGTCCAGGTCGAGTCACGCCCAAGCAAACGTGGTGTCTTTGCCAAACCACCTGTCGAGTCAACCAGGACGCTGGCACCGAATTCGGTGTTCGCCCTGGGTCGAACCCTGTTGCCGCAGGGCTAAAAAAGTGAAGCGTGCCGGTAAGCCGGATTCTGTGCCGCCGGAGTCGCCCCCGGTGTGACCGCCATCTATCTGGGCCGGGGGTCACCCCACCGGCTCGGTGCTACCTACCCGCCAGCTCTGCGAGCCGCATCAATGCTGGCCTACTTGGTATTGCTGCGCGTAGAGATTGCCCGTTTCACCCGAACTTAATCGGCTCGTCTCTGTTGCTCTGATCCTCGCCTCACGGCGGAGAGGTGTTACCTCCTACGCTGCCCTGTGCAGTCCGGACTTTCCTCCAGTGCGCCCTTTCGGGACATGCACCAGCGGCGGTCTGGCACGCTTCACCAAGGCATTATCCACTTCCGTGGCGAATGCTGGGAGAATGCGGATTTGGAGGAATCCCCATGAAAGCCAACAATATCCTGCAGACCATCGGCAACACACCGCATGTGCGTATCAACCGCCTGTTTGGCGACTTTGCCAATGTGTGGATCAAGTCCGAGCGTACAAACCCTGGCGGCTCGATCAAGGACCGAATTGCCCTGTCCATGGTGGAAGCCGCAGAAGCCAGCGGTGAGCTGAAACCAGGCGCCACCATTGTCGAGCCCACTTCGGGCAATACCGGAGTGGGACTGGCCCTGGTGGCCGCCGTCAAAGGCTACAAGCTCATTCTGGTCATGCCTGACAGCATGTCGATCGAGCGGCGTCGCCTGATGCTGGCCTATGGCGCCAGCTTTGACCTCACACCTCGTGAAAAAGGGATGAAAGGGTCAATCGCTCGAGCCCAGGAGATCGTGGCGGCAACACCCGGGGCGTGGATGCCGCAGCAATTCGAAAACCCCAACAATATCGAGGTGCATGCACGCACCACTGCCCAGGAAATACTGGCTGACTTTCCGCACGGCATTGATGCGCTGATCACTGGCGTGGGCACGGGCGGACACCTCAGTGGCACTGCCCGGGTGCTGAAAGCCAAATTTCCCAATCTCAAGGTATTTGCCGTCGAGCCCGCAGCCTCTCCTGTGATCTCCGGTGGGGCGCCCTCTCCCCATCCGATTCAGGGCATTGGCGCCGGCTTCATTCCAAAAAATCTGGACACTGCGCTGCTCGATGGAGTGATCCAGGTGGAGGCCGAACCAGCCAGGGAGATGGCACGGCGCTGCGCCCGCGAAGAAGGCATGTTGGTGGGTATCTCCTCGGGGGCTACCCTGCAGGCCATCGCCCAAAAACTTCCTGAACTCCCCGCTGGTGCCACCGTGCTTGGCTTCAATTACGACACCGGCGAGCGCTATCTGTCGGTCGAAGGTTTTCTGCCCACCTAAAGACTGAAGATTGCACCTGGCCAGTGCCGAATGACTGGCCCCATAAAATTGACATCCCATTTGCCTTTGCCCGATCACCACGGGCCTGCACCCCTTGATCCGCCTCACCGAGCTCAAGCTTCCGCTGGAAGCCCTGCCATCCACCCAGCCACGCCCAGCTGACGCGCCCGCCGATGCCGAGGCGGGCCGATCCCCCTCGGCGCAACCCGTCGCTCATTTGCAAAAGCTGGCAGCAACCCAGCTGGGCATTGAAGAAGGTGACATTGCATCGCTGCAGGTGTTCAAGCGCAGCTTTGATGCGCGCAAGCAGGCCCTGAACGCCGTCTTTATCGTGGACCTGCAGCTGCGCGATCCGACCCTGGAGGCAGCGCTGCTGCAGCGCCATGCCAAACATCCGCACATCGGCCCCAGCCCAGATCTGGCCTATCACCCGGCGGCCCAGGCACCCGTGACGCTGACCGAGCGGCCGGTGGTGGTGGGCTTTGGACCCTGCGGGATCTTCGCCGCTCTCTTGCTTGCTCAGATGGGCTTTCGCCCGATCGTACTGGAGCGCGGCAGCATGGTGCGTCAACGTACCCAGGACACCTGGGGCCTGTGGCGTCAAAAAACACTCAAGCCCGAGTCCAATGTCCAATTTGGCGAAGGGGGCGCGGGCACCTTTTCAGACGGAAAGCTCTACAGCCAGATCAAGGATCCGCGCCATCTGGGTCGCAAGGTGATGGCCGAGTTCGTAAAGGCTGGCGCACCCGCGGACATCCTGGTGGAGGCGCACCCGCATATTGGCACCTTCAAGCTGGTCAAGGTGGTGGAAAACATGCGTGCGCAGATCATCGCCCTGGGTGGCGAAATCCGCTTCCAGCAGCGCGTCACCGAGCTGCTGTTGACCGAAGGTGTGTCTGGCGACAAACAGGTGCGTGGCCTCAAGGTGCTTGACCGTGTCTCGGGACAGACCTATGAACTGGCGGCTTCCCAGGTGGTGATCGCCCTGGGTCACAGCGCGCGTGACACCTTTGCCATGCTGTTTGACCGTGGTGTCGAAATGCATGCCAAGCCTTTCTCGGTGGGCTTTCGCATCGAGCACCCGCAAGGCCTGATTGACCGCGCGCGCTGGGGCCGTCATGCCGGCCACCCACTGCTGGGCGCGGCGGATTACAAACTGGTGCATCATGCCGGCAACGGCCGCGCCGTCTACAGCTTTTGCATGTGCCCTGGCGGCACAGTGGTCGCGGCCACTTCCGAAGCTGGCCGGGTGGTGACCAATGGCATGAGCCAGTATTCGCGCAATGAGCGCAATGCCAACGCAGGGATTGTGGTGGGGATTGACCCTGAAGACTTCCCCAATGGTCTGGGTGATGTGGCCGATTGGCAGGCCGCTTTTGGCAACGAAGACGGCCTGCACTATGCATTGCAGGCTGCATCCATGGCCCAGCAGCAACCGCCCCAGCACCATCCATTAGCCGGTATCGTCTTGCAACGCAAGCTGGAAGCCAGCGCCTATGTGCTGGGTGGCAGCAATTACGAAGCGCCGGGTCAGCTGGTCGGTGATTTTCTGGCCGACCGCCCGTCACAGGCATTTGGCACGGTGCTGCCCTCGTACAAGCCTGGCGTGCGTTTGGGCAGCCTTGCCGAGGCTCTGCCTGGCTATGCGATTGAAGCCATTCGTGAGGCCCTGCCAGCCTTTGGCCGCAAGATCAAGGGCTTTGACATGGCCGACGCAGTGCTCACCGGGGTGGAGACCCGCACCTCTTCGCCATTGCGAATTCCTCGTGGACATGATCTGCAAAGCCTGAATGTGCGCGGGCTTTACCCAGCGGGCGAAGGGGCTGGCTATGCGGGGGGCATTCTTTCGGCAGGGGTGGACGGGATCAAGGTGGCCGAAGCCCTGGCGCTGGAAATGCTGAGTCAGGTGCCAATCGTGGCACCTGACTGATCCGAACTCAGCTCGGTTAGGCCGGGCGCGGGCTCGGCCTCGCCCGTTTCGTGTCAATCCCGGGCGTTTTGCAGCGCCGCAATGCGCTCCTCAATAGGCGGATGGGTCGAGAACAACTGGCCTATGCCGCCCGCAATCCCCATGGCTTGCATGCTCTTGGGCAATTCGGCTGCATGCAGGCCACCTAGACGGGCCAGGGCATTGATCATGGGCTGGCGCCGCCCCATCAACTGGGCTGCACCTGCATCGGCGCGGAACTCGCGCTGGCGCGAGAACCAGGCCACGACAATGGCGGCCAGAAAGCCCAGGATGATGTCCAGCACGATGGTGCTGATCATGTAGCCGATGCCAGGGCCGGAGCTTTCCTCGTCATTGCGGCGCAAAAAGCTGTCGACCGCATAGCTGATGACCCGGCTGAGAAACACCACAAAGGTGTTCATCACGCCCTGGATCAGGGTCATGGTGACCATGTCTCCGTTGGCAATATGCGCCACCTCATGGCCGATCACCGCCTCCACCTCTTCGCGGGTCATGTTCTGCAATAGGCCGGTGGACACTGCGACCAGGGCAGAGTTCTTGAAGGCGCCAGTGGCAAAGGCATTGGGGTCACCCTCGAAGATGCCCACTTCAGGCATGCCGATGCCGGCCTGGTCGGCGAATTTGCGCACGGTATTGACAATCCAGGCCTCATCGGGTGACTGCGGCTGTTCGATCACCCGCACGCCGGCACTCCACTTGGCCACCGGCTTGCTGATCAGCAGTGAAATGATCGCGCCGCCAAAGCCGATCACCAGCGCATAGCCCAGCAGCAGGCCCAGGTCCAATCCCTGGGAAGTCAGGTAACGGTTGACGCCCAGCAGGCTGGCCACAATGCCCAGCACCACCACCACCGCCAGATTGGTCAAAACAAAGAGAATGATTCGTTTCATATTTTCCTTTTGCAACAGCCCGACACCCGCGAGCCACTGATGCGAATACTATGGGCTGGGTGGCGAAAATCAAGCGCTTGGCGTCAAAGCCATACAGTTTGTAGCCGTTTCACACCCGGTCTCTGGCTGCACGAAATACCTCGGTATCGGCATAGAAGTCGGCCTCTGCGTTGGCTGGCCACCAGCCCGGCACGCCCAGCACTGGCAACGGCTGGTAAGGTTTGCGCTTGAGCACCTCGACATCCAGATGGTCTGCCAGCCAGTCATCGATGTCAGGCAAGTGATCTGATGGCGGGCTGATTCGCAGCACATGGGCGGTGATGGCTTTGCGTGGCGTGACCAGTTTTTCCAGCAGGGCATGGCCAAACAGGATCAGATGCGACTCTTGCCACAAGGGTCGCAACTCGCCAAAAAGACGGTGCCATTGACGCTTGGCCAGCGCCTCCCACAGGATGTCGGGCGCACGCAGCAAGGCGGCGTTTTCGTCAAACACGGTGACGGCATCACGCACCGCGCCACGCACCGGGCCCTGGCCAGAGCGCTGGATCTGCTCGGCCTGCACCCGGTTGAGGGCTTGCTTGCTTTGAGGAAAGTGATGCCAGACCAGGCCATTGAAGAAATCATGCAGGCCATCGCGGGTGGGTACGCAGCGCGACTGGAAAATGAATGACTCATAGGACGCGCCGGCTGGCAACTCGTCCTGTGGCACGAAACGCAACTGCCCGGATGCCGCCACCGAGCTCAATGCACTGGCGCAGCTTGCGCCGTGCTCGATCTTGTCCGCCAGAAGCTGGCCCAATGCGCGATAAGGCCCAAGCCAGGGCGCGGCCCAATCGATGTCGGCGATTTCGGCTAGACCATGCGCCACGGAAGCGATTCGCCGGCACGCAAAGGCTTGAGTTCGGCTTCTCCAAAAGGGAAACTGCTTGGAGGCTCCCAGCTTTGCCTGCGCAGGCTGATCGTGCCGGTATTTCGCGGCAGGCCATAAAAGTCTGCCCCGTGGAAACTGGCAAAAGCCTCCAGCCGATGCAAAGCCCCGGCTGCCTCAAAGGCCTCGGCATACATTTCAATCGCCGCATGGGCGGTGTAACAGCCTGCACAGCCCACCGCATGCTCTTTCAGGTGTGCCGGATGCGGTGCGCTGTCGGTACCCAGGAAAAATTTAGGATTGCCTCCGGTGGCAGCCGCCACCAGCGCCTGGCGATGCACTTCGCGCTTGAGCACTGGCAGGCAGTAGTAGTGCGGCCGAATACCGCCGGTGAAGATGGCATTGCGGTTGTACAGCAGGTGGTGTGCCGTGATGGTGGCGCCCAGCAGGCGGTCAGCCTGTGCCACATACTGCGCCGCCTCCCGGGTGGTGATGTGTTCCATCACGATCTTGAGTTCGGGGAAGTCGCGCCGCAAGGGAATCAGTTGCTGTTCAATGAACAATGCCTCGCGGTCAAACAGGTCAATTTCAGGCGAGGTCACCTCACCATGCACCAGCAACAACAGGCCTTCGCGCTGCATCGCCTCCAGGGTCTTGGAGATTTTGCGGATATCGGTCACCCCGGCATCGCTGTTGGTGGTGGCACCTGCCGGGTAGAGCTTGCAGGCCACTACACCGGCGGCACGGGCGCGCTGGATTTCTTGCGGGGCGAGATTGTCGGTGAGGTAGAGCGTCATCAGCGGCTCGAAAGCCACACCTGCAGGTACCGCCGCCTTGATGCGCTGCCGGTAGGCCAGGGCCTGCTCGGCCGTGGTCACGGGGGGCTTGAGGTTGGGCATGATGATCGCGCGACCAAATTGGTGGGCAGTGTGCGGCACCACCGTGGCCAGTGCTGCGCCGTCGCGCACATGCAGATGCCAGTCATCCGGACGGGTGAGGGTAATTTCTTGGGTCATGGCGCTATTGTCCCCGAGTCCTTTTCCTCGGCGACTACCGGCTCCTGGCCGCGCTGCTGCAGCGCCCACATCCGGGCATAGGCCCCCCCGGCAGCCAGCAGTTCGTCATGCCGGCCGCGCTCGACAATGCGGCCCTGCTGCAGCACCAGGATCTGATGGGCGTGAACCACGGTGGACAGGCGATGGGCGATCACCAAGGTGGTCTTGCCCTGGGCCGCGCTTTCGAGTTCGGCCTGGATGGCACGCTCATTGGCCGAATCCAGCGCCGAGGTGGCTTCATCAAAGATCAGGATAGGCGGATTTTTCAGCAGCGTACGGGCGATGGCCACCCGCTGCTTTTCTCCGCCCGAGAGCTTGAGGCCGCGCTCGCCCACCATGGTGGCATAGCCCTGCGGGGTGGCAGCAATGAAGTCATGAATGTGCGCGGCGCGCGCAGCCGCTTCCACCTCCAAGCGGCTGGCTCCAGGCCGGCCGTAGGCGATGTTGTATTCCACGGTGTCATTGAAAAGCACCGTGTCCTGCGGCACGATGCCGATGGCTCGGCGCAAAGAGTCCTGCGTCACCTGCCGGATATCCTGCCCGGCGATCAAAACCTGCCCTTCTTGAACATCGTAGAAGCGGTAGAGCAGGCGCGCCAAGGTGGATTTGCCAGAACCGGAAGGGCCCACCACCGCCACTGTCTTGCCAGCCGGGATATCGAAGCTCACATCGTGCAGGATAGTGCGAGCAGGGTCATAGGCAAAGTTCACCTGCTCAAAGCGCACTGACACCTGATTCTCCTGGGCGCCCAGATTCAGCGCACTCGCGCCAGGTGCATCGGCCACCTCGCAGGGTCGATCGAGCAGCTTGAACATCTTGTCCAGATCGGTCAGGCTTTGCTTGATCTCCCGGTAAAGCACCCCCAGAAAATTGAGCGGGATGTAGAGCTGGATCATGAAGGCATTGATCATGACCAGGTCCCCCAAGGTCATGCGCCCATCCATCACGCCCTGGGTGGCGCGCCACAACATGGCCACCAGTGCGCAGGCGATGATCAGTTGCTGACCTGTGTTGAGCAGGCTGAGTGTGGCCTGGCTTTTGATGGCAGCACGCCGGTAGTCCTCCAGATTTTCGTCGTAGCGCCGGGCCTCAAAAGCTTCGTTGTTGAAATACTTGACGGTTTCATAATTCAGCAATGAGTCGATGGCACGGCTGTGGGCGACCGTATCGAGCTCGTTCATGCGCCGGCGCAACTGGGTACGCCATTCGGTAATGCTGACCGTGAAAGCGATATAGGCTGCCAATGCACCGATGGTGATCCACGCAAACCACAGATCAAACTTGACCGCCAACAGGGTCAGCACCAAGCTGACCTCCACCAGGGTGGGCAGGATGCTGTAGATCGAGTAGGAGATCAAGGAGTTGATCGCCCGCGTGCCGCGCTCAATGTCGCGGGTCATGCCGCCGGTCTGGCGCTCCAGATGAAAGCGCAGGCTGAGCGCGTGCAAATGACGGAACACCTGCAGGGTGATGCTGCGCACCGCGCCTTCGGTGGCCTTGGCAAATACCAATTCCCGTAGTTCAGTGAAAAACGAGGTCAGAAAACGCAGTGCGCCATAAGCCAGCAACAGCCCTGCCGGCACCACCCAGAGAGCTGCCGGGTCACCAGGCCGGATGCCCATGCGGTCCACCAACTCCTTGAGCAACAAAGGCACGCCCACATTGGACAGCTTGGCCCCGACCATAAAGGCCAGGGCCAGCATCACCCGCCACTTGTATTCCCACAGATAGGGCAGCAGGCGCTTGAGGGTGGTCCAGTCCGACCTTGACGCAGTCGACAAGCTGGCGCCCGCAGGCAAGGCGACGGCACTGGAAGAATGGCTACGCATAAGAGACAATCTGAAATATCAAGCTTGCAGGGATTGTCCCCCATGTCCACCGCCCCTTTCGCAACTGCTGCCGCCCTCTCACCGCCCTCCGACGAAGAGTTGGTGCTCAAGGTCATCCCCATGCCAGCCGACTGCAACGCCAATGGCGACATTTTTGGCGGCTGGGTCATGGCCCAGGTGGACCTGGCTGGCTCAGTGATTCCGGCCCGCTATGCTGGCGGACGTATTGCCACGGTGGCGGTCAATGAGTTCATCTTCAAGCAGCCGGTGCGCGTCGGCGATATTCTTTCCTTTTATTCCAAGCTGACCCGGGTGGGTCGTACCTCGCTAAGCGTCAAGGTGGAAGTGTTTGCCGAGCGCTTTCGCGCCCAGGGCCAGTTTGTCAAGGTGACTGAGGCCAATCTGACCTATGTGGCGATCGATGAATCGGGGCAACCGCGCGAAGTACCGCACCGCCCCTAAGCCAGCGTACCAGTCCCGCTAGGAAACAATGTAGGCGGCTGAGCCAGTGGACAGCAGTTTGCCATCAGCCCCCAGAAATTCCATCCGGGTCGAGGCCACCCGCGAACCCAGGCGCATCACCTCGGCTCGTAATTCGAAGGACTCGCCAATGCCTGGTCGCAGGTAGTCGACGCGCAGATCGATGGTGCCCAGCTTGGCAAAACGATGCAGGCGCTGCTGGGGGGACTCATCCATATGGCGCGCACCGATCGCGGCCATCGCTGCCAATCCACCCATGGTGTCCAGGCCAGCGCTGATCACACCCCCGTGAATGCGGTGCTGGCCAAAGTGGCCCACCAGATCCGGGCGCATGGCCAGGGTGGCGCTGACCCGCTCGGGACCGATGTTCACAATTTTCAGGCCAAGCACCGAATTGAACACCACCTGGCGCTCAAACAGATCGCGCAAGCCCTCGACAAACTCGGGCTCAAAACCCGCTGCGGGAAATTGAACCGTATGCCTCATAGTTGGCTGAAGTCCGGCTTGCGTTTCTCGGCAAAAGCGCTCAGCGCTTCGCGTGCGGCCGGCTCGGTCAGCATGCGGCCGAAAATGGCCGCCTCCTCGGTAATGCGTTCAGATTGAAGGGACGCATCGGTCTTTTTCATCAACCGCTTGGTTTCAATCAAAGAGCTCAGTGGCTTGGCCGCCAGTTTGCGGGCTTGCTGAGCTGCTAGTGCATTGGCTTCGCTCGGAGGCACGATCCGGTTGACCAAACCCAATTCCAGCGCAGTCTCGGCACTGAGTGGTTCGCCCAGCAGCAAAGCCTCCGCCGCCCGGTGATAGCCAAACATACGGGGCGCCAACAGGGTGGAGCCAAATTCAGGACAGATGCCCAGGTTGACGAAAGGCATGGCAAAAGCTGCGTTGTCGCCCGCATAGACCAGATCACAATGGAACAGCAGGGTGGTGCCGATGCCGACCGCCGGTCCGCACACCGCCGCCACCACCGGCTTGGAGAATGCGGCCATGCAGTGCATGAAACGAAACACCGGGGTGTCCTGGCCAGCAGGGGGGTTCTGTAAAAAATCTCCCAGGTCATTGCCCGCGCAAAACACAGTTGCATGCCCCTGGAATACCAGCACGCGCACCGAAGGATTCTTGGCCGCCTGGTCCACCGCGTCGAACAAGGCCGCGTACATCCCCGCAGTGATGGAATTCTTTTTCTCCGGCCGATTGAAGGTGATGGTGCGCACGCCTGCTTCGTCATGGATCAGAATGTCGGACATGTGGCTACTCCTTGTAATAGACCAGCTGGTGGGAGGTACAAAGCAGCCGGCCCGCCTCGCTCCATAGCCGGGCCGATTGGTCAAAAAACCCGTGGCGGAATTCCTGCGCCTGCGCCTGACCGAGCACCCAGCCGGTCCCGGTCTCGCCCAACTCCTGCGCACTGGCATGGAAATAGGTGGTGATCGACACTGTGCCTGCTGGCACCTGGGTGGCACGCCTGAGCCAGATGCGCGGAAAAAACACATCAGCAAGCGCCGCCAATGCACAGAAATCAAGCGGTCGCGCCGGCTGATCCTGCATCCAGACACGGGTCAAGCTGTCATCACCCCCACCATGCCATTCACGGGGTATGCCGCCACTGACTAAGCGTAGCTGGTAGCGCTTGAGCCAAACCAGATCGTCGCCATAGCTGCCCTGAGGTACCTCTTGCGGTGTTGGCACCTCTGGCATGGGTATATCCGACATGCGCCAGGTCTCGCGCCGCAGTGCGGTAATCAGGGTGGCGGTGGTGGTGATCAGCGGCTGGCCCTGGTCATTGTTTTGCAGGATGCCCACCGTCCAGTGCTGCGTGGTGCGATTGGTGCGTACCGGCTGCACCTGCACCTCAAACGGGCCCTCCACCATGGCTCCCGCATAGTTGACAGTGAGGGACATTGGCTCGCCCAGCAGCTGCGGGTGCAGCAGCACAGCACGCAGGACTATCGCGGCGGTGATTCCTCCAAAAGGGCCCACCATATTCCAGTAGGCAGGGCTGGTCCTGCCGGCATAGCGGCCGGGTCCAATCTCGCGCAGCGTCAAGGCCGCGTCAAATGGATGTGCGCTCATCTGGCCAAATCGGGCTTAAGCTGCCAGCGCCCGACGCACAAACTGTAAGCCGGTGCGCCAGGCAAAAACGCGCCAATACGTATCAGCGCTTGAAGGGCACCACCAACTGGCGCTGCTCGCCCAGGCCCTCGATGCCCAAGGTCACCACATCACCTTTCTTGAGAAACTTGGGCGGCTTGAAGCCCAAACCCACTCCAGGCGGGGTGCCAGTGGTAATAACATCACCTGGCATCAGGGTCATGAATTCACTCACATGGCTGACGATCTTGGCCACGCTGAAAATCATGGTCTTGGTGTTGCCGGTCTGCATACGCACCCCGTTCACGTCCAGCCACATCGCCAGCTTTTGCGGGTTGGTGATTTCATCACGGGTCACCATCCAGGGACCGATCGGGCCGAAGGTATCGCAGCCCTTGCCCTTGTCCCATTGCGAACTGCGCTCGATTTGAAACTCGCGCTCACTCACATCGTTGATGGTGCAGTAACCGGCCACATGGCTGAGCGCTTCTTTCTGGCTCACATAGCGCGCTCTTTTACCGATCACCACACCGAGCTCCACTTCCCAGTCAGTTTTGACCGAGCCTTTGGGCAGCATGATGTTGTCATCCGGTCCCTGAATGCAGTTGATGGTCTTGACAAACACCACTGGCTCTTTGGGGATGGGCAGGCCAGACTCAGCAGCATGGTCGGCGTAATTCAGGCCGATGGCAATGAACTTGCCGATATTGGCTACCGGGCAGCCCATGCGGGGTTTGCCGCGCACCAGGGGCAACTTGTCGGTCTTGATGCGCGCAATCTTGGCCAGGGCTGCATCGCTGAGCTGGTCGGGGCCAATATCCGCCAGTACACCCGACAAGTCACGCAGCTTACCTTGCCCATCAATCAGGCCCGGCTTTTCTTTGCCCGGGTTGCCATAGCGCACAAGTTTCATTGGGAATCTCCTGTCAAAAAAAGAATGGTGAATCAGTAGGTGGCGCGACCGCCAGAGAGGTCGAAAGTGGCGCCGGTGGAAAAAGAGCAATCCTCGGTACACAGCCAGGCCACCATGGCAGCAATTTCGTCCACCTCGCCAAAGCGACCCATCGGGATCTTGGACAACATGAACTGGATGTGTTCAGGCGTCATCTGGTCAAACATGCCAGTTTTCACTGCGGCTGGAGTGACGCAATTGACCCGGATGCCGGTGTTGGCCAATTCCTTGCCCAGCGACTTGGTCAGTGCGATGACGGCGGCCTTGCTGGCGCTGTAGGCGCTGGCGTTGGGGTTGCCTTCCTTGCCGGCCACCGAGGCGATGTTCACAATGCGGCCATAGTTGCGCGCCTGCATCAGGGGTACCACCTCACGGCAACAGAGGAATAGGCCATTCAAATTCACCTGCATCACCTGTTGCCAGGCATCGACAGGATAGTCCCAAAGTTTGGTGTTGGGGCCAGTGATGCCAGCGGAGTTGACCAGCACATCGATCGCGCCATGGACTTGAGCGGTCTGCTTGGCAGCCGCGGCCACGCTGGCCTGTTCGGTCACATTGACCAGAACGCTATCGGCCTTGGGCCCCAAGGTCTTCACAGCAGCCCCCAGGGCAGCAGCATCCAGGTCCCACAAAGTAACTGAGCCACCGCTGGCAATCACGCGACGTGCGATGCCCAGACCAATGCCGGCCGCGCCACCTGTGATCACCGCATGGCGGCCTTGCAAATCAAGCTGGTTCATATATTGGCTTTCTCTTGAGGGGGATGATGTGCCGCAGGGCACCCGGGTTGGTCAGAGCATCAGCGCGAGGCTGTTTTCCAGGTGCTCCGAGGGAAGACGGCGAAAGCCCGACCGTGCATAGCGTTGCAGTCGGCCCATGACAAAAGCTGTCAGCGCCGTCGCCCGCACCTGGGCATCCACCGTAGGCGTGGCCGAAGCGCCATCGCGCAGGCTTTGCCGCAAGCTGGCTTCAATCTTGTCGAAGAACTGGTTCATGCGCTGCTGCAGGCGGTCGTTTTCAAACACCAGCGCGTCACCCACCATCACCCGGGTCATGCCCGGGTTTTTTTCAGCAAACTGCACCAGCATCAACACCACCTTGCCAGCCTGCGAAGTTCCCGAGGGTTCGCGCTCGGCGATCTGGTTGACCAGCGAAAAAACGGATTGCTCGATAAATTCGATCAATCCCTCAAACATCTGTGCCTTGCTGGCAAAGTGCCGGTAGAGCGCCGCTTCACTCACCTCAAGTTTGGCAGCCAAGGCTGCGGTAGTAATCCGCTCGGCGCCGGGCTGCTCCAGCATGGCGGCCAGGGTCTGAAGGATCTGGATACGGCGCTCACCGGGCTTGGGCCGCTTACGCACCGCTGTGGGCACCCCATCATCGGCGGAAGATTTGCTAGTTTGAGACGCTGCGTCAGACATGGTCAGTGCAATGATTGGGCTTCATTCTCGCACAGGGCAGAGCAAGGGTTTTCCATAGGTGTTGGTACTGCACCTCGCCTGAGAAGAGACTGCGCCAGCGGACTCAGCGGGAGAGAATCATGGTGCCAAAAGCCTGCTCGGAGAGGATCTCCAGCAAGAGCGCATGCGGCACCCGCCCG
>JAFMJA010000227.1 GCA_017853735.1 Burkholderiaceae bacterium
GCGGTGTCGGCCTGCATGAAGCCGGCCATGGCCTGCGCACCCAGCCAGGTCGGCTCCGCGCCAGCTTTGCGGATGGCGGACTGAACGTCCTCATTGCGTGCCACGCGCTCCAGCGATTGCTCCAGTTTCTGCTGCGCCGCTGCTGGCAAGCCGGCCGGCGCGGCCAGGCCAAACCAGGAGAACACCTGAAACCCTTTGAGCCCAGCCTCTTCCATGGTGGGCACCTGCGGCAGCACGCCACTGCGCTGGGGCGTGGTCACTGCCAAAGGCTTGAGCTTGCCCCCCTGGATCAGACCCAGCGCCGAGGGCAGGTTGTCAAACATGAAGCTCACCTCATTGGCCATCACCCCGGTCAGGCCGGCAGCGGCACCTCGGTAGGGGATGTGGGTGACAAAGATACCGGCCAGGCTTTTGTAAAGCTCAGCACTCAGGTGCAGCGAGGTGCCATTGCCGTTGGAGGCGTAATTGAGCTGCCCGGGCGCTGCCTTGGCGCGCGCGGTCAGCTCGGCCACATTCTGGATGCCGGAGCCCGGGTTGACCACCATCACATTGGGCACACGCCCGAGCAGCCCGATCGGCACAAGATTGCGTGGCTCATAGGGCAGCTTCCGGTACAGCGCCGGGTTGATGGTGAGCGGCGGCGAGGCCATCAGCAGGGTGTAGCCATCAGGTGCAGCGCGCGCAGCCTCGGCGGCACCCAGGTTGCCGCCGGCGCCGGGCTTGTTATCGATCACGATGGGCTGTCCAAGCTCCTGCGAGAGCTTGGGCGCCAGCAGGCGCGCCATATTGTCAATCAGACCACCGGGCGGAAAGGGCACGACCAGCTTGATCGGCCGGTTGGGCCAGCTTTGAGCCAGGGCCGGTGGCGTCAGCAGGGCAAGACCAAGAAGGCAGGCAAGAGCGAGAGGGGCTTGGCGACGTTGCACGGAGGGTCTCCAGTCTTTGAATGCGAGCAGTCATCATACAAACATTGATTCAGGCCCAGAAAATTGGGCTTCGGAGACCAGGCCCTGCTATGGTTTTGGGCCGCTCAGACAATTAATTCGCAGGCAAAGCAACTGAACAAGCCTGGCAATTTTCAGGGGGCAATGGGCGCGTTGAACACCATCCCTAGGTTGCCTTCAATGAGACAGGTAGTGTGCAACCTTGTCGAGTTTGGACAGGTCACCAAGCAGGACCAGGGATCGGCCCTGACTTGCGCTCCACAACAGGGTTGGCAGGACATAAATTTTTGCGTCCTCGGCAAGCTCGGGGTTCTGGAACAGGTCAACCACCTTGACCTCCCGTCCTGATTTGGAGCCAGAGGCAATCAATTTGCGCAAGTTTTCCAGCGCGCGCAGCGAGAGTGCGCTGGCCGAATTGACATAAAGCGTCCAGGCGCCATCGGCATTGGTGCTTGGCTGGTACAAATTGGCAGTGACCGGGGCTGCAAGCGTAGTTTGTGATGGGCAATTCATGGGGCTTCCTTTTCGACCTGAACTCTGGTTTGTGTAACGACTTCTCCAAAAATTGTTATTTGCAACAAATGTATCAAAAAGTTGAAATAGTTGCAAGCGCTTGTCATTAACCATCACTTGCACATGGTCTTGGCGCTTCGCTGGCGCTGAGCAAAGTTGCTCAAAATGGGGTGGGGCAGGCCGCCAAGTCGGCCCGAAGCGGGCTGGACCGGCGCCGACCAATTCGCCGGGCGCCCAATGTGGTCAGTCGATTTTTGCGCCTGAAGCACGAATCACTTCGCCCCAGCGAAGCACTTCAGAGCGGATGAAACGCGCAAATGCTGCGGGGCCTACGCTGACAGCTTCCGCGCCCTGATCGGCCAGCGTTTTCCTGACTTCAGGCTGGCTCAGGATGGCCAGCATTTCCTGGTGCAGGCGCTCGGTGATGGCGGGCGCAGTGCCAGCGGGGGCCACAACACCAAACCAGGGAACCACTTCGAAGTCGGGCAACACGGTTTCAGACAAAGTAGGCAGGTCAGGCATGGCCGCAACCCGCTGGGCGCTGGGGGTGGCGATTGCCTTGAGCTTGCCGGCCGCGACATGACGCTTGGCGACGGCCATTTGCAAAAACATGCCTTCCACCTGGCCGCCCAGCAAGTCGGTGGTGGCAGGGCCAACCCCCTTGTAGGGCACATGCAGGATCTGCACCCCGGCCTTGGTTTTGAACAACTCCAGCGCCAGGTGCGCACCCGTGCCGTTACCGCCAGAAGCAAAACGCAGCGCGCCTGGATTGGCTTTGGCGTGATCGATCAATTCCTTGGCCGAATTGATGCGCAGGGATGGGTGCAGGGCGAGCACCAGGGGTGACCAGGCCGCCAGGGTGATTGGCGCGAAGTCATCGACCGAGTAGGACAACTTGCTGATCAGGCTTTGGTTGATCGCCAGGTCTGGCGCCACCAGCAGCAAGGTGTAGCCATCGGCTGGCGATTTGGCCACTAGGGCCGAGCCAATGGTGCTGCCCCCGCCGCCACGATTTTCAACGATGACGGCTTGCCCCAGCCTGGGGCCAAGGCGCTCAGCCAGCAGGCGCCCCAGAATATCGGTGAAACCGCCAGGCGGGTAGGGCACCACCAATTTGATGGGCCGGTTCGGAAAGGTATCCGTCTGGGCCTGCGCACCAACTGCCCCCAGCAGGGCCAGCAGCAGGATTACAAGCCAACCGATCGGTTTGGCCAGCATGGCATTCAACCGTCCGCAGGTCTTGGTGATCATCGGCGTTCGTGCTGGCGCTTTTGCGCGGTGGCCTTGAAAGCCGACAGCGGCGGCATGAGGTAGCGGCGCAACTCGCTGGGATCTGCCCCCGGATAAGCGGGCATCGGAGGGCTACCCTGGATCGTGACGCGCTCCATCAGGCGCCGCTGCGGGTAGTAATCGTGCAGCGCAGCGTGCTGCATGCAGCGGTTGTCCCAAAACACCACCATATCGGCTTGCCAATGATGTCGGTACTGGTACTCATGGATCTGTGCCTTGCGAAAAAGCATGTCCAGCACCATCCTGCTCTCGTCCTCGGCCATGCCCTTGATGGACAAGGTGAATTGCGGGTTGACATAGATGCATTTTTTGCCTGTTAGCGGATGCACCGTGACCACCGGGTGGGTTACCGGCGGGTACAAGTCTTCAAACAGGCGCATTTTCTCAATGCCGGCCCGATCCTGGCTGAACAGGCCACGAAAGGGTTTGAAATCATGCACTGCTTCCAGCCCATTGACAAAATGCTGCCAGCGGTCTGACAAGCCCTCGTACACCGCGTTCATGCTGGTGAAAGCGGTATCCCCGCCATATTCGGGGATGATCTTGGAACAAAGCGCCGTGCCCATGGGTGGAGCAGCGCGAAAAGTCTCATCGGCATGCCAGATATCGGTGGGTGCGGGCGGGTTGCCTTCTTTGTTGTCGTAGATGATCAGTTCCGGGGAGTCCAGGGCATTGGTCGAAAAAGGGTGCACGCTCAACTCGCCGAAATAGCGGCCAAAGCGTTTTAGGTCATCAGAGCTGATTTTTTGATCGGGAAATGTCAGCACCCCATAAGTGGCGTGGGCCTGCTTCAAGGCCTCAACCGTAGGTGCATCCAAGGGCTGGGACAGGTCGATCCGGGTGATTTCGGCGCCGGCAAACGTCCCCAGCCGGCGCAGCTGAAAGCGCGCTGCTTGTGCGGTGCCAGTCAAATCTGGCTTGAAGGATGCAAAAGTCATGATGGCTATGAAAGGTTTGAAAATTGGTCCCGCCCGATGGCGCGGCAAGGTGCAAGCTTAACCCTTCGTGCAGATGTGTGTCGCTAGCCCTGAGGATGTCCCGGTGCAGGCAACCGCCGGGGTCTGAAAAGCCTGCTCAGAATCCCTTCAGCCGGTCCAGAGAGGACTGTTCACCCATCAAAAATTTGACCCGCCCTTTGGGCCCTTGCCAAATCAAGGCAGGAAAGGTCTCAAGACCAACCTCATCGGCCAAGCCGGGGTGCTTGGCGGCATCAACAAGCTCTACGCCAATGAGTTCCGCATTGGCCTTGGCCATCAATCTACGTAAATTCTCTTGGGCGTGTTCCGAAAGCTGCATGGAGCTGTTGACAATAAGCGCCCATTTACCCTTGCACCAGTAGGGATCCGGAGGGACGGGTCTGTCTTGCGCAATCAGGTCAGATAGTTGGGCACTCATAAAGCTTCACCTTGTCTTCCTAGTATGGTTTGTGATTAACTTATTTGAATCTTTTTTATATTTGAGTAACAAATGTATCAAAAAAATCAAACTTGTGCAAATCATTTAAAAAAACTTCCGGAAAGGATTTCTCTTGGCTCAATCCCTAGGCGCTTCTTGGAGCAGCCACCGAACTCATCAGGACCGGCACTTGCGACTACACTGACACCTGCAGGAGTGAATTCATGAACTTGATCGACGCTCTTTCGGCCGAAATGGCCGATATGGTGGCTTTGCGGCGGGAAATCCATGCCCACCCGGAGCTGTGTTTTGAGGAGATCAAAACCAGCG
>JAFMJA010000228.1 GCA_017853735.1 Burkholderiaceae bacterium
TTAGTACAAGTCAGTGAGCAAGAAGATGGGGATTTAAACCTCAACGTTATCGATCAAGCGCGTGCTGCCCAAACGGGCAGCGCCCACGACCACCAGGGCATCGCCCTGGGTCGGCGCCAACAGATCTTCTCGGCGTCGAATGCTCATGTAATCGGGCTGCCATCCGCGGCCTGACAGGGTTTGCATCGCGCGCGTCTCCAGCGCCTGGTAGTCGGTGGAGCCTGCACGCAGGGCTTGCACCATGGCTTGCAGAGCCATTGCGAGCTGTGGTGCCTCGGCACGCGCCCTGGCGTCGAGGTAAGCATTGCGTGAGGACAGGGCCAGGCCATCTTCTGCGCGCAAGGTTTCCCCGATCACCATATCCACCGGCAAGCCCAGCTGTTTGACCATGCGCCGAAGAATAAGTTGCTGCTGGTAATCTTTTTTGCCAAACACCGCAACACCAGGTTGCACAATGTTGAAGAGTTTAAGCACCACCGTGCATACCCCGGTAAAAAACCTGGGGCGGAAGTGTCCCTCCAGGATGTCGGCAAGTTCTGTCGGGGGTTGCACCCTGAAGGCTTGTGGCTCGGGATACAACTCTCTCTCAGTGGGAGCAAACACCACATCACAGCCCACCGCCTCCAGCATGGCGCAATCGGATTCCAGGGTGCGTGGGTAGGCGTCAAAGTCTTCATGGGGTGCAAACTGAAGCCGGTTGACAAAAATACTGGCCACCGTCACATCCCCCAGCGGCTTGGCCTGTCGTACCAGTGCCAGATGGCCCTGGTGCAGGTTGCCCATGGTGGGCACCAGCGCAATCCGCTGCTGGCGCCCCAGCGTGGCGCGCAGCTCGTCAATTCGATGCAGGACCTTCATCACCAGGCATTGACCGCATTGTCAGGAAAGCGGCGCTGCTTGACCGCCTGCACATAGGTTTGCATCGCACCCAAGACGCTACCCGCATCTGCCATGAAGTTGTGTACAAACTTGGGCATCTTGCCCAGATTCATGCCCAACATGTCGTGCAGCACCAAGACCTGGCCAGAGGTGTCAACCCCAGCACCGATGCCGATGGTGGCGCAGTGCGACAAGGCCCGGGTGATTTCAGCCGATAAAGTGGCTGGCACCATTTCCAAAACCAATAGGGTTGCACCAGCGTCCTGCAGTTCCAGCGCATGGCGCTTGAGAGTGGCTGCGTCTTTGTCCTCACGCCCTTGCACCCGATAGCCACCCAGGGCGTGTACCGTCTGCGGGGTCAGCCCGAGATGGCCACAGACTGGAATCCCGCGCTCCACCAGAAAGCGCGCAGTTTCAGCCGTCCAGCCACCTCCTTCGAGCTTGACCATATGAGCGCCGGCCTGCAACAGCACGGTCGCGCTGCGCAAAGCCTGTTCCTTGGACGCCTGGTAACTGCCAAAGGGCAGATCGCCAATGATCCAGGCGGTGCCCTGCACGCGTCTCACGCCGCGCACCACGCTTTCCACGTGGTAGCGCATCGTCTCCAGGGTGACACCCACCGTGCTGTGCAGGCCTTGGCATACCATGCCCAGCGAGTCGCCCACCAAGATCGTTTCTACCCCAGCTGTATCGGCCACCGCGGCAAAGGTGGCATCGTAGGCGGTCAGCATGGTGATTTTTTCACCACGGGCATGCATCTCCAGCAATCGAGGCAGGCTTACTGGTTTGCGCGTGGCCGGTGGACTTGCCGGCGGCAGGGTGCTGTAGGGAGAGGAACCGGTATTTGACGGGGAATTCGGGCTCACATCAGTCTCCAGAGTGGGGCAAGCCTGGCCAGGCTATTCTGCCCGGCATCATGAATCAGCAGGCACCAGAATGGTTGGGCGGGGATCCGGATGGGCCTGGGGATAGTCTCGGCTGTAATGCAGGCCCCGGCTCTCATGCCGACTTTGCGCGCTACGCACAATCAGGTCAGCGACCGCCACCAAATTGCGCAGCTCCAGCAGATCGCGGGTCACTTGAAACTGGGCATAGAACTCCTGGATTTCCGAGCGCAGCAGGTGGATGCGGTGAGCCGCCCGCTCCAGGCGCTTGTTGGTGCGCACAATACCTACATAGTCCCACATGAAGCGGCGCAATTCGTCCCAGTTATGCGAGATCACCACACACTCATCCGCATCGCTCACCCGGCTGTCATCCCAGCCAGGCAATTCGGGAATAGTTGCAATTTTTTCGTGTTGAATGTCCTGGGCAGTAGCCTGGGCATAGACCATGCACTCCAGCAATGAATTGCTGGCCAGGCGATTGGCGCCATGCAGTCCGGTGTAGCTGGCCTCGCCAATCGCATACAGGCCCTGCAGGTCGGTGCGGCCGGCCAGATCAACCACCACGCCGCCACAGGTATAGTGCGCAGCGGGCACCACTGGAATCGCTTGGCTGGCCATGTCAAAGCCCAACTCCTGGCAACGCGCGTAAATATTGGGGAAATGTTCCAGCAGAAAGGCTTTGGGTTGGTGCGAGATATCCAGGTAGACGCAATCCAGGCCGCGTTTTTTCATTTCGAAATCAATTGCGCGCGCCACCACATCGCGTGGCGCCAGCTCCGCGCGCGGGTCATGCTCAGGCATGAAACGGCTGCCATCGGGCAGGATCAACCGGCCGCCTTCACCGCGCACTGCTTCGGAGATCAGGAAGGACTTGGCTTGCGGGTGATACAGGCAGGTGGGATGGAACTGGATGAATTCCATATTGCCCACCCGACAGCCAGCACGCCAGGCTGCGGCAATGCCGTCCCCCGTGGCCGTATCGGGGTTGGTGGTGTAGAGGTAGACCTTGCCCGCGCCGCCGGTGGCCAAGATCGTATGCGGTGCGCTGAAGGTGAGCACCTTGCCCGTGCTCTCGTCCAGGGCATACAAGCCCAGGCAGCGTTGATCGGCCAGGCCGACTTTGCTGGCAGTGATCAGGTCGACCAGCATATGGTGCTCAAACAGGGTGATATTGGGCGTAGCGCGCACCCGTGCCATCAAGGTGTCCTGTACAGCGGCTCCGGTGGCATCGGTGGCGTGCACAATGCGACGCTCACTATGGCCCCCTTCTCGGGTCAGGTGAAGATGGCCGTTTTCCATGGTGAATGGCACGCCCAGCTGCTGTAGCCAGCGTATGCTGGCGGGCGCATGTTCAATCACATGGCGGGTGGCCTCCAGGTCGCACAAGCCGGCGCCAGCCACCAGCGTGTCCTGTACGTGTGAATCGACACTGTCGCCCGAATCCATGACAGCGGCGATGCCACCTTGCGCCCAGCGGCTGGAGCCATCATTGAGTTCTCGCTTGGTCAAAACTGCTACCCGACGGGTGGGCGCCAAATGCAATGCGGCGCTCAACCCAGCCAGGCCGCTGCCCACAATCAGGACGTCAAAGTGGAGGGCGCTGCTCATGGTGGACTGCTTGCCTAGGAGAGTTGAAAAGGACCAATTCAGACAGGTGAATAGGCCAGCCTGACATAGATGGGAGCAAAGGCCTCAGCCTGGGTGATTTCGAGCAAATTTTCCTTGGCCAGTTCAAGCAAGGCAATGAAGGTCACCACCAGCACCGGCACACCTTGCCGGGCATCAAACAGCTGCTCGAACTCAACAAACTGCCGCCCCTGCAATTGTTTGAGCACCAGGCTCATATGCTCACGCACCGACAACTCTTCACGTGTGATCTTGTGGTGCTGCACCAGCTTGGCGCGTTTGAGGATGTCGGCCCAGGCTTGTTGCAGGTCGAGCACCTGCACTTCGGGAAAGCGTGGTGTCAGCGCCTGTTCGATAAAGACCTGCGCCTTGAGAAAGTCCCGGCCATATTGGGGGAGATTGCCCAGCTGGGCGGCTGCCATCTTGATCTGTTCGTACTCCAGCAAGCGGCGTACCAGTTCGGCGCGCGGGTCCTCGACTTCTTCTCCAGCCGCAGCCCTCTTGGGCGGCAACAGCATGCGCGATTTGATCTCAATCAGCATGGCTGCCATCAACAGGTATTCGGCCGCCAACTCCAGGTTGCGGTTGCGAATTTCATCGACATAGCTCAGGTACTGCCGGGTGACTGCAGCCATGGGAATGTCGAGGATATTGAAATTCTGCTTGCGGATCAGGTAGAGCAGAAGGTCTAGCGGGCCTTCAAAGGCCTCAAGAAAGACCTCCAGGGCATCAGGCGGGATATACAGGTCTTGCGGCAGCTGAAACAGCGGTTCGCCATACAGGCGCGCCACCGCCACATGGTCGACCACCTCAGGGATCACCGGCGCATCGACCGATAAAAGATCCTCACTGACCTGACTGGTAGACATAGGGTTTCTGCGCCACGCGAGCGGCCTCAAACTCAGCCCAAGCCTGACGATCGACTTGCTTGTCCCATAGCAGTTCACGGCCGCTGCGTTGCTGCTCTTGCATGTCGGGATGATCGGTCTTGAGTTGATCGAGGAACTGACTGACCTCGGAATGGTAGTCGGGGCGTCGGAAAATATGCATGGTGAAACCTTTGCCGT
>JAFMJA010000229.1 GCA_017853735.1 Burkholderiaceae bacterium
CAGTGCTAGCTTTTCGTACCGTCACTTATTGCACTGAAAACGAGGAGACCCCTTGGTGAGCCCTCGCCATGGGCGATGCGTGGCCCCACTGCTTGGGTAACTTGGCAAGGGCACGCTGACAAGTTCGGGCGGCTGCTGCTTAAGCGGATGGATTTGTGTAGGCACCGCGATTCATTCAAATTGGGCGTCAATAACGAGCTTCGCCGGAATCATCCTGCGTTTTTCGTGTCTGCGCTTATCGCCTCAGCGCGGCGGCGCTCCAGCCATGCCTGCAACTCGCCGACCACACCTTTACGGAAGGCCAGCACGCACAGCACAAAAATCACGCCAATGATGACGTTCACCCAGGAGCCGACCTTGTCAGCCAGCGTGTCTTGCAGCGAGATCACAATACCGGCGCCCATCACCGGTCCGAAAAAGGTGCCGACGCCGCCCAGCAGCGTCATCAAAATGACTTCGCCCGACATGGTCCAGTGCACATCGGACAAGGTGGCAAAACCCATGATCAGGGTCTTGAGCGAGCCGGCCAGTCCGGCCAGCGCGGCCGACAACACGAAGGCCATCAGCTTGTAGCGGTCGACCTGGTAGCCCAGCGAAATCGCGCGCGGTTCGTTTTCACGAATCATCTTGAGTACCTGGCCAAACGGGGAATGCACAATGCGCGAAACGGCCAGGAAACCCGCCACAAACACAGCCACCACCAAGTAATACATGGCGGTGTCCGATTGGAGCGACAGCAGGCCAAACAGCGCACCGCGCGGCACGCCTTGCAGGCCGTCCTCACCCCCGGTAAAAGGCGCCTGCAGGCAGACAAAATAGACCATCTGCGCCAAGGCCAGGGTGATCATGGCGAAATAGATGCCCTGACGCCGGATTGCCACATAACCGACCACCAGGCCGATCAGGCCTGAGCCAATCATGCCGGCCACAATACCCAATTCCGGCGTGAAGTTATGCGACTTGATAAGGTAACCGGTGATGTAAGCCGCCGAGCCAAAAAACGCGGCGTGGCCAAAAGACAGCAAACCGGTAAAGCCCAGCAGCAGGTTGAAGGCGCAGGCAAACAGTGCAAAGCACAGCAGCTTCATGACAAAAACCGGGTAGAGCCCGAGCATGGGTGCCACGAGCGCCAGGATCAGAAGCGCGATGTAGGTGATTCGAAGGAGTTTTGCTGATTTGGTCATCTGCTTGTGGTCAGTGAGGGGGTTCATGGCGCTGCTCATGGCTCAGGCCTCCTTGCCGAACAGGCCGGCAGGCCTGATCATCAGCACGATCACCATGATGATGAAGACCACGATGCTGGACGCTTCCGGGTAGAACACCCGTGTCAGCCCTTCGATCACACCCAGGCCCAGACCCGTCAGAATCGAACCCATGATGGAGCCCATGCCACCAATCACCACCACCGCAAACACCACGATGATCAGGTTGGAGCCCATCAGCGGATTAACCGGGATGATGGGCGCTGCCAATACACCCGCGAGCGCCGCCAGTGCCGCACCCGCGCCATAGGTCAGCATCACCATCAACGGCACGTTGATGCCAAAGGCTTGCACCAGCGCTGCGTTTTCGGTGCCAGCACGCAGATAAGCGCCCAGCCGGGTACGCTCAATCAGATACCAGGTTCCCAGGCACACCGCCAGCGATACCAGCACCACCCAGGCACGGTAATTGGGCAGAACCATGAAGCCGAGATTGGTGGCGCCGGACAACAGTTCGGGCACATTGTAATTTTGGCCCGATACGCCATACAACTCGCGGAAAATACCCTCGGCAATCAGTGCCAGGCCCAGGGTGAGTAATAAGCCGTAAATGGGGTCAATCTTGTAAAGATGCTTGAGAAAAAGCCGCTCAATCACGACACCGAGCGCGCCCACCGTTAGCGGCGCCAGCACCAGCGCGTACCAGTAATTGATGCCGAATTTGTCAAGCATGATCCAGGCGGCAAAGGCGCCCAGCATATAAAGTGCACCGTGCGCGAAGTTCACGATGCCCAACAGACCAAAGATAACCGCCAGCCCAAGACTGAGCATGGCGTAAAACGCGCCATTGACCAGGCCCAGCATCAACTGGCCCAGAAAAGCTTGAAGGGGAATACCGAAAATATCCATGAAGGCCCGTTAGTTCGTAGTTGGAATTGCAAATATTCAGTCAGCTGTTTTAGACAGTCGGATTGCGTTCGACCAGATTGCATTTTGGATCGGCCAAATCGGCAACGAGAGTTTTAAGTTTCATGGCGTCTACTGATAGTTGGTTGTTAAGGAAGGGAGAAATGGATGCGGGCTTGTTGCGTAAAGAAGAATTACACGCCCAGATAGTCCTGCAGCATGCCCATGTTTTGAGCCAACTCGTTTTGCGCAAACTGCTTGACGATGACACCGTGCTCCATCACGTAAAAACGATCGGCCAGCGGCGCCGCAAAGCGGAAGTTCTGTTCCACCAGCACGATGGTGTAACCCTTGGCTTTAAGCGTCAAAATCATCTCGGCCAGTTTTTGCACAATGACAGGCGCCAGACCTTCCGATATCTCATCAAGCAGCAGCAGCCGGGCACCGGTGCGCAGAATGCGCGCCACCGCCAGCATTTGTTGCTCGCCACCTGACAGGCGGGTTCCGGGGCTGGAAGCGCGCTCTTGCAGGTTGGGAAACATCGCGTAAATCTCGTCGACGCTCATGCCGCCCGGTGCCAGCGTGGGCGGCAACATCAGATTTTCTTCGGCTGTCAGGCTGGCAAAAATGCCACGCTCTTCAGGGCAGTAGCCGACACCCAGGTGGGCCACCTTGTGAGGTGCCATTTTGATGGTTTCGACGCCCTGGATCTTGATAGCGCCCTTGCGGCTGCCGGTCAGGCCAACGATGGCACGCAGGGTCGTGGTGCGCCCGGCACCATTGCGCCCCAGCAGCGTCACGACCTCGCCTTCGTTCACGGTCAAATTGACGCCATGCAGAATATGCGACTCGCCGTACCAGGCGTGCAGGTCTTCGATGCGAAGCAATTCTTTACTCATCAATGTGCACCCTGCAGTTCAGTGTCAACGGTGCCCATGTAGGCTTCGATCACCAGCGGATTCTTGGACACCTCGGCATACGGGCCGTCCGCGATGATGGCGCCACGCTGCAATACCGTGATGCGGTCGGCAATTTTTGACACCACATTCATGTTGTGCTCCACCATCAGGATGGTGCGCCCGGCAGACACTTTTTTGATCAGTTGCGTGACCCGGTCCACGTCTTCGTGGCCCATGCCTTGTGTCGGCTCATCCAGTAGCATCAGCTCCGGCTCCAACGCCAGTGTCGTGGCCAGCTCCAGCGCGCGCTTGCGGCCATAGGGCAGATTGACGGTCATCTCATCGGCAAAATCCTGCAGATCGACCTCGGCCAGCAGTTGGCGAGCCCGCTCATGCAGATGCAACAACGTGCTTTCGGCTTTCCAGAAGTGAAACGAGGTGCCCAGATTGCGCTGCAGCGCGGCGCGCACGTTTTCCAGCACCGTCATGTGCGGAAACACGGCCGAAATCTGGAACGAGCGAACAATGCCGCGGCGCGCCGTTTCCGCTGGCTTCTCAAACGTGATGTCGGTGCCATTGAACAAGATGCTGCCGGTGGTCGGCTGTAAAAACTTGGTCAACAGATTGAAAAAGGTGGTCTTACCGGCGCCGTTGGGACCAATCAACGCGTGGATGTGACCACGGCGAACCTTCAGATCCACACGGTTGACGGCCACGAAGCCTTTGAACTCTTTGGTCAGGCTCCTCGTCTCCAGGATGACGTCGGTCATAGGGTCTCCTTAATCATTCTCGGCTTCAGGTTCATGCACTTATTCAAAGTCCACTCGATGTGTTGGTTCGACTGTCGATCATTACAGATCAACCACACGTATCAAATCATTTTGAATAGGTTAGATCTATTTGAGTAACAAGCGTGCCAATTTCTCGAATGCTTTGCTGGACTGACAAAATTTATGAAATTCGGGTGAGGTGTCCGATCTTTATGGTTTTGTGACTTCTTCGCGGGCACTCATCGCGGCGGGTTTGTCTTTCAAAGCTACTCGGGAGCCTGAGCATCGAGTCTATGTCCGCACCCACTATGGGGTTGCGACGCATGCTGGATTTCAAATCCTTTGGCGTCGCAAGCGCAACATTGTTTGGCCCAGTGGAATTCTCCTCAGTAAGGTCGCATCCCTTAGAGCAAACGGTGCTGCTCGTAGGAGCAACAAACTTGCAAATTAGATTAAGGGCTGCCGGCTTGCCCGCACCACTAGTACCAATGATTGAATTAATGCTCTCAGTCTCCACTTTGAGACCGATGCCGAGCGCTGGTTGGAACACTTTGAAGCTTTTTCGCAAATCATGTATGTCAAGAATCCTTGTTGCTGCTGGCCAAAATCCTGGGTTCGGGTAGCGCTGCCTACAGTTGCCCCG
This sequence comes from Burkholderiaceae bacterium, assembly GCA_017853735.1. GTDB lineage: Bacteria > Pseudomonadota > Gammaproteobacteria > Burkholderiales > Burkholderiaceae_C > Hylemonella. The sequence goes on from JAFMJA010000229.1 coordinate 4,421, forward strand.
AAGGCCACCGGACCGCTTGGCTGGAACCTGCTC